>JAEEPD010000007.1 GCA_016284575.1 Bacillota bacterium
TTACTGGTTTGAGCGGGTTTGTCAAGGCTTTTGTACCTTGAGAGCCCTGTTTTTACGCGGTTTCGGCAATTTCCGAACCAAACCGCTGGGATGTGACAAAGAGAACCGTCCCCAATGTCACATTACTTGGTGCCGAAGAGTCTGTCGCCGGCATCGCCGAGGCCGGGCAGGATATACTTGTTGCTGTTCAGCTCTCTGTCCTTGGCTGCGATGAAGATGTCAACATCGGGGTGGGCTTCCTGCAGCACCTCAATGCCTTCGGGGGCTGCGATGATGCACATGAAGGATATGTCCTTGCCGCCGCGGTCCTTGATGAAATTGATGGCGTCGCGGGCGGAGCCGCCGGTGGCCAGCATGGGATCCACAACAAAGATCTTGCGCTTTTCGATATCGTAGGGCAGCTTGCAGTAATATTCGTGGGGCTCGTGGGTATCCGGATCTCTGTAAAGACCGATGTGGCCCACCTTAGCGTTGGGAATCAGATCCAGAACGCCGTCCACCATGCCAAGGCCTGCGCGAAGGATAGGAACAACAGCCACATCTTCGCCTGCCAGCACCTTGAAATAGTTCTTTTCCATGGGGGTTTCGATCTCCACCTCCTTAAGAGGCAGGTCTCTGGTGGCCTCGTAGGTCATGAGGCTGGCGATCTCGCGCACGTAGGCGCGGAAATCCTTAACGGAGCAGCTCTTATCCCTCATGAGAGCTGTCTTGTGCTGAATAAGAGGGTGATCAAATACATATACTTTACCCATAATTTCCTCCTGGATAATATGTAGTTCGCCCCGCAGGGGCTAATTGGTGTCTGTTTTGCGGCTGATCGGCGCCCGTCTCTGCGCTTTCTGCCTCCTGACGCTGCTATTCTTCGATCTGGTCCACGCGTCTCTGGTGACGGCCGCCTTCGTATTCGGTGTCAAGCCAGATATCCACCATGCGGTTGGCCAGGTCGGGCGTTGTGGTACGGCCTCCGAAGGCCAGCATGTTGGCGTTATTGTGACGCTTGGTGAATTCAGCCATGTATTCGTTGGTGCAGAGGGCGCAGCGTATGCCCTTCACCTTGTTTGCTGCCATGGAGATGCCTATGCCTGTGCCGCAGCAGACTATTCCAAGGTCTGCCTCTCCGTCAGCCACCGCGTGGGCTGCCTTGTGGCCGTAGACCGGATAGTCCACGGAGGCTGTGCTGTCAGTGCCCAGGTCCAGGACCTCTATCTTGCGGTCCTCTGTGAGATGCTTTTTGATGGCTTCCTTGAGCTCGAAGCCGCCGTGATCGCTTGCGAGTGCTATTTTCATGATGAAATCCTCCATGGGTCTATTATACTATATCTTCGCTTGCGCTTGCCAGCCAAATATCAGATCTCGACGATATTATATCCGGCAGATTTCAGCATTCTGTTCATTACGGAAAAGCCGATGGAGCTGCTCTGGTCCAGAGCGGCGGCGAAGATCATGTCCGCGTTCTCCTGGTCCAGCCTTCTCAGATCCGAAAAGAGCTTTTCTGCTGCCTCCCGTTCGCTATCGTAGCAGAGTATCTCCACATCCCTGCCGAGCCTGCGGTATTCCTCCGCCTCTGCTTCCATGGCGGAAAGAAGGCGTTTGTGGCCGTCAGCAGACGCTTCATCCTTGAGCCGGAAGAGCCTCATCTCAGCCTTTGGGGCGTAGTGACGATACTTCATGCCGGGAGCCTTGGGCACCAGGCCGTCCTCCGGCTTTCCCAGTATGGCGGGGTCGTAGCTGCAGGGTACGCCAAGAACGCTGCTGATGCGCTCCGGGGTGATGAGCCCGGGACGGAGGATGACGGGAAGCTCGCCTGTCATATCCACCACCGTGGATTCAATGCCGCCTATGCAGGGCTCGCCCTTGATGATGGCGTCGATCCTGCCGTTCAGGTCCTCCCTTACATGCTCCCAGCTGGTGGGGGAGGGACGGCCTGAAAGATTGGCGGAGGGGGCTGCAATGGGTAGGCCTGAAAGCTCTATAAGCCTTCTTGCCGTGTCATTTGCAGGGAGCCTGAGGGCTACGGTATCCAACCCTCCTGTGGTGGCATCGGGAACCCCTTCGGCCTTGGGAAGCACCATGGTCATGGGCCCGGGCCATATGGCCTCTGCCAGCCTGTGGGCTGCTTCGGGGATGCGGGAGCCCTCCGGGTACTGCAGGCCGCCGGCCTTTTTCACCAGAGGCTCTGCCTGGGAGAACTCTGAAATATGCACTATCAGCGGGTTGTCCGAGGGCCTGCCCTTTGCCGCATATATCCTGCGCGACGCCTCAGGATCCAGGGCGTTGCCTCCAAGCCCGTATACGGTCTCCGTGGGAAACGCAACAAGGCCGCCGTTTTTGATGATTTCGGCAGCCCTTCTGATATCCTCTTCTGAAGTTGTCAGGTAGATAGTATTCATGAATACTCAGGTAAATCTCAACGGGTCCTGTCATCAGGGCAACCGTTGAAATAATGATTTATTTATCCCTGGAAGCTCTTCATCTTTTCCGCCTGCTCGGCAGTGATGAGAGCGTCGATGATCTCGTCTATGTCGCCATCCATGAAGCTGTCCAGCTTGTAGATGGTCATGCCTATGCGGTGGTCGGTGACGCGGCCCTGGGGGAAGTTGTAGGTGCGGATGCGCTCGCTGCGGTCTCCGCTTCCCACCTGGCTCTTGCGGGCCTCGGCCTGCTCGTCGTGCTGCTGCTGCTGATAGAAGGCGTAGAGCCTGGATTTCAGCTCGTTGTAGGCCTTTTCCTTGTTCTTCAGCTGGGACTTTTCGTCCTGGCACTGAACCACCACGCCTGTGGGCAGGTGGGTGAGACGGACGGCGGAGTCGGTCATGTTGATGTACTGACCGCCGTGACCGGAGGCGCGGAAGGTATCCACGCGGATGTCGTCCCATTTCAGGTCCACGTTCACGTCCTCAACCTCGGGCATTATGGCCACTGTGGCTGCGGAGGTGTGGATGCGGCCGGAGCTCTCGGTCTCGGGCACGCGCTGAACCCTGTGGACGCCGGACTCGTACTTCAGGCGGGAATAGGCGCCCCGGCCCACGATGCGGTCCACGCCCTCCTTTATGCCGCCTATGCCTGTATCGTTCACATCGGTGAGCTCTGTCTTCCAGCCCCTGCGCTCCGCGTAGCGGGTGTACATGCGCAGAAGGTCGCTGGCGAAAAGGGCTGCCTCTTCGCCGCCGGTACCGGCTCTGAGTTCCAGATACACGTTCTTTTCGTCGTTGGGGTCCTTGGGCAGAAGCAGGATCTTAAGCTCCTGGGTCAGGGCTTCGATCTTATCGGTGAGCTCTGCGACCTCCTCCTTGGCCATTTCGCCCAGATCGGGATCCCCCAGCATCTCCTTGGCGCTGGCCAGGTCA
>JAEEPD010000060.1 GCA_016284575.1 Bacillota bacterium
ACGAACAGAACAAGGCCCTGTCAGAGAACCTGAAGGGATTCAAGGCTATGGCGTCCAATGCACCCACCCCGGAACCCGGAACCCCGCTTCCTCCGGGCAATGTGGAAAAAGGCGGCTGCGGCCTCTGCTGCGCTGTAATGGCAGCAGATCAGCTCACCCCCAATACTGACTTCTCTCTTGAGGATGCTCTGGACATTTCCTATGCTACCAAGGCCAATTTCGGCGGCACCGATTATGATCTCTTCGGACCTGCATTCGCAGAAAAGATGAACTACGATTTCAAGTCCACCAACAGTCTCGAGGATGTGGATGAGTGCATCAAGACCGGCGGTGTTGCAGTGGCAAGCGTCATGGGCGACAGAGAAGACGGCCACATCGGCGTGTTCACCCATGGCTGGCATTACATCCTTGTATTCGCCAAGAGACCCGACGGCAAGTATGCCATTCTTGACCCGTCCCAGACTCCAACCAAATATGACGAGCCGGGCCGCAAGGAGCTTTTAGACAAAGGCGATCTGATCGTTGACGGCAACATTCTCTATTCCACCGGCGAGATCCTGCTCGAGGAAGTAAAATACCTTAACCCCGGCTTCTTCCTGTTCAGGAGAAAGTAAAACATGTTCTGAATCCAGAACACAGGCTCCTGCTTATCAGAAGCCTGTTTTTCATGCATAAACTGTGATAATTTCTTATCAGTATGCGGCGATATGTGCTATGATTTTAAGTATAAAGGGGTAAGCACCTATTGATAAGGAGATTGACATGTTTTGTCCTAATTGCGGAAAGGAACTGCCTCAGTCAGCAGTCCCTCTGAAATTCTGCCCCCACTGCGGCATATCGCTGGAGATATTCTTCGGACCGGTCAGCGCCGCGGAGGAAGTTAAGGAAACGGCTGAAGAAGCAGGAAATGAAATAACAAATGCTGCTGAGGAAGCAAAAGCGGATTATACAAAGGCTGCCGAGGATGTAAAAACAGCAGTGCAGGACACTGCTGCGGATTTTGAAGGACCTGCAGCAGTACCACAGGAAGATTACGCGGCACCGGCAGCTCAGGAAGAAGCGGCCGGATCTGATGCTCAAAAAGAAGCCGGTCAGCCTGAACCCGCAGCAGAGAGCGTATCAGAAGATATCCCTCAGACAGAGCCTGTCAATGAAGTAAAGGCTGTGCCTCCTGAGTCCAAAAAGAAGAGCCTGCTTCCCATAATACTTGCTGCAGTACTTGCACTTGCAGCCATCGCCGGATATTTTATCCATCAGAACCTGCCCTCCACAAAAACAGCCAAACTCATGAGCTCAGCGGAAAGCCATCTTATGCAGGATGAGTATAAGGCAGCCCTTGATGAACTGCAGGCAGCAAGGCAGCTGAAGCCGGACAACACAGATATAATCGAAGCTCAGGCAGACGCATACTGCGCTTACGCAAGAAACTTCGTGGAAGGCGGCGATGACATGGGCGGTCTGGAGGTCTATGCTCAGGCTGTTAAGTTTATTGAACAGCTCCCTGCAGATAAGAAGGAGGAGAAGCTGGACAGCCTTTTCGGTGAGATCAGCGGTATAGCCGATTATTTCAGACGCGAAGGCGATTATGACATGGCGCTGGAGATACTGAGCAAAATGCTGGAGATCTTCCCCGACAGGCCTGATGCAATAAACAGAGAAGAAGCGGATATCTACAGTGAATGGACCCGCATAGTTCTGGACACCGGCGATGTAAAGCTGATCGGGGACTTCAAAAAGGAAGTTCTGGATCCCGTAATGGAAAGACCTGAGATGTCCGCCCTTCAGCCCCTTTACGACGAGGCGGCAGCGCTGGTTGAGAGCGATAAGCTCCTGTCCAGTCTTTCCGAGCTGGGAGCGGCACTGCAGGCTAAAACATCCAAGAACAAGAGGAGTCTTACCGTCGATGAATTTTACCTGGACTGCCTGAACAGCTTTGGAATTTACAATCCTGTCGCCAAGTGGTGCTTAAAAAATCCGGATAAGCTTCCCCTTATAGCAGATATCGAGGGAACTGAAGACCGCATCGGCATGTATGTGATGGATAATACAGTTTACTGCTATATCGGTGAATACGAAGGAGATATGCGCAGCGGAACGGGTGTCTGGTTCACCTATTTAGGGACTCCTGTAAGCGAGTATCAGAAATACTACGCCTACGGAAAATGGCAGAACGACAAGCCCAACGGCAAGTTCAGCATCTGGAACTGCGATAAGCCTAAAAATTCTGAAAAAGAGACCTCTGTGATGATCACAGTAGATGTAAAGGACGGACTTTACAATGGAACAGCTGAAGAAGTGTTTACAGATATAGATACCTTCAGACCCGAATATAAAGACGGAAAGGCGGAGATCATAGGAAGCTACGAGGATAAGGGCACTACCAAGTATACTATTGCCCTCGGCGATGAGTCCGGCTACTACATTACATCCAGCGATAAGGACAGAGTCTTCGGCATCCTGGGCTTCGGTGAAGCCAGATAGCCAATATCAACAATGCAGAAATAAAAGAGTACCCGGTTATTCCGGGTACTCTTCTTTTGTATAGGAAGCGGAGCTCCCTTAGAATAAGCTGATTATGTTGAAGGTTATCAGGGCTGCGACCCAGGCTACGAAGCACTGCCAGAGCACGACGGCAAGGGACCACCTGCGGCCCAGCTCTCTGCGTATGGCTGCCACCGCTGCGACGCAGGGCGTATAGAGCAGGGAGAACACCAGCAGCGCCGCTGCAGATGCCTTGGAAAGGAAGGCAGTCACATTGCCTGCGAACAGTATCTCCAGGGTGGATACCACGCTCTCCTTTGCCATGAAGCCACTGATGAGGGCGGTGCAGATGCGCCAGTCACCCAGCCCTGCGGGCTTCATCACAGGAGCCAGCCTGCCTGCCACCAGGGCCAGGATGCTGGCTTCGGAATACTCAGTAAGATCGAAGTGAAGATCGAAGCTCTGCAGGAACCACACAACTATAGTGGCGATGAGTATCACAGAGAATGCCCTCTGAAGGAAATCCTTGGACTTCTCCCAAAGAAGCCTGAGCACATTTTTAGCTCCGGGCATGCGGTAGCTTGGAAGCTCCATTACAAAGGGGGCTGCGTTGCCGCGGAACAGGGTCTTCTTCATGAGAAGCGCCGCAAGTATGCCTGCCAGAATGCCAAGGACGTAGAGCCCAACCATTATCAGAGCCTTCTTTTCCTCGAAGAAGGCGTCCACGAAGAAGGCGTAGATGGGAAGCTTCGCGGTACAGCTCATGAAGGGAGTCAGCAGTATGGTCATCTTTCTGTCCCGCTCGCTTGGCAGGGTCCTGGTGGCCATGACCGCGGGGACCGTGCAGCCGAAGCCTATGAGCATGGGCACTATGCTGCGGCCGGAAAGCCCCAGCTTTCTTAGAAGCTTGTCCATGAAAAAGGCCACCCTGGCAATATATCCGCTGTCCTCAAGCATGGAGAGGAAGAAGAACAGAGTCACTATTATGGGCAGGAAGCTGAGCACCGTGCCAACGCCTGCGAAGATACCGTCGATTATGAGCCTGTGAAGGACCTCGTTCACGTGGATCGCCGCAAGGCCTGCGTCAGCAGCAGCAGTAAGCATCTCCACGAGTCCTTCCATAAGCCCCTGGAGCCAGGCGCCGATAACGCTGAAGGTGAGC
>JAEEPD010000061.1 GCA_016284575.1 Bacillota bacterium
CGTTTTCACTGTCATAGTAGGGCATAGCCGTGTCCACGTCATATTCGTCATCCGAGAACCAGACCGCGTACCAGGCTCCGGGAAGCTCCTCCGCCGTCGCAGCACGATTGATCAGATAGTCGCGGTTCCAGCCCTCGCCCGGGTCCACATCGGGGTATTCCGGATAATAGGTGATCTCGTGCCACTCGTTATTCCCTTCGTCTATGTCATCTCTGAAATAGAGCAGATTGGACTCCCACTCGCCCAGCTTGTTGTTGTAAAAGCCCAGGCGCGCGTCCTCGCAGCCGCCTATCCAAAGACCTCCGCCATCGATATCGCAGCCGCTGAAGATGGCATTGCCATAGATATTGGAGAGTTCAAGAGATTCATCGCTGCAGTCGTGGATGCGGGTGTTGAGCACCGACAGCTCAGTTACGCTGTCTGCGGTTATGCCAATGGTGCCGCAGCCGTAAAGGTCGCAGTCTGCGATCGTAGCGTTGCAGCCCTCTATCGCCCTTACAACACCGCCTCTGCATTCACCCAGCTCGGTGTGGCCGATGGTCAGGCCTCTCAGTCCGAAACTGGAGGAATAGCCGGTGAAAACATAGGCATAGCGTGGATCCACGACAATGGTGGTGCTGCCGTCATTCTTCCCGGAACGGCTGGTGATGCCGAACATCTGGCTGTAGACCACCGGCTCGTAGCCGTCGAAAACCTCCTCGAACTGGACGTAGGAGTGATATCCGTTGTAATTCTCCACATCCAGGGTGTTGATGTACTCGCTCAGATTGTAGTAGCCGGGCTCCAGTATGATGGTGGCGCCCCGGGCCATGGGCGCCTCATTTATGGCAAAGAACAGGCCCTCGGCGCTGTCCACAGCTGTGATCACCCAGTCTATATCGCCGTCGAAGCTGCATTTATCATCGATGTAAACATTGTCCTTGCAGTAGTACTTATTGAGCTGATCCGTCTCCCACTGGCCGAAGCTGCAGCCCTTAAAATATATGGAATTACCGCTGTGCTCTGTCACGAATCCGCCGCCGCTTGCATAGTTGTCCTTAAAGCTGCAGTTTTCGAAGCTGAGCTCGCTGAAATAGCTGCTTATGGAATCGTACTCCCTGCAGTTTTTAAATTCACAGTCCGCGAAATTGAAATCGCTGCTGTAGCCGGTGTACATGATGCCGTAGCTGCAGTCTCTGATGATGCTTTCCTTCATCTGCAGACCGTCGCAGTAGTAGGCGCAGATGCCGTAGGTGCCGCAGCCGTAAAGATCCAGGGCATCGAGGCTGAAGTCCCTGCAGTATTCCATCTCGATGACGTTGCCGTCGCAGTGGGCAGCTTCCTTGTGACCCATGGTCACGTGATCGATGGACACATTATTGCAGTAGGAGAAATGCAGCACATCCGCATAGACATCGTCCTGGATGATCTCCACCAGGCCTGTGCCCTCGCCGCAGATCTTAAGGTTCTCGGCGCAGATTATCTCCACGGTGGCGCTGCTCACCTCATTGTTCAGGAAAACAAATGGATGGTCCGCATCCCAGGCCGCCCTGTCCTCTATGGAGGCTATGGCCTCGGAGAGGTTGTAGGTGCCTGCCTTCAGAAAGATCTCCGTGTCCGTATCCAGTGCGTCGAGGAATTCTCTGGCGGTGCTGACCACCACAGCGCCCTCCGATGGCGTCTGAACGGGCTCCTTTGTGCCGCCGTCTCCGCCGCCGCCCTTGGTGCAGCCTGCCAGCATGGATAATATGAGGGCAAAGGCCACAGCCAGTGCCATGTATTTAGATCTACGCATTTTAAAACCTCCTTGGTTCCTGACTAAAAGGATACCACAGGAGGTTTTTCGTTTCAATTATGCTTTTGGGTAGTATTTTGACGGTCCCTGCCTGTTTTAGGGTTTATTCAGAGGCTGCCGGAGCAGAGATCTGTTAGTCCTTTAGTCCTTTCGATCCGGCTGAACAGCCCCTGCCGCCAGCATGGCAAGCCGCACTCCGTCAGCCGCGGCGGACATTATTCCGCCCGCGTAGCCTGCCCCCTCCCCTCCGGGATAGAGGCCTTCTATGGGACGGCCTTCAGGATCCATCGCCAGTCCCGCCACTGTCCTTTTTATGCGGTAGGGGGCTGAGCTTCTGCTCTCGATGGCGGTCAGAAGGGCGCCGGGATAGTCGAAGCCCTTAAGCTTTTTCCCCAGCAGGGGCAAAGCCTCCTTGAGAGATTCAGTGACGAAATCCGGCAGGCATTTTTCTATATCTGTGAAGCTGACCCCGGGCCGGTAACTGGGCTTCGTTAAGCCGAAGCGCAGGTAAAGGGCTTCGTTTTCGGGACTCACGGGAAGCTCGGTGACGGGCTTATCTGACCCTCTTTCTGCAGATTCCCCGCCTCCGAGGAAATCCGCCAGATACTGGGCAGGAGCCCTGTAGCTGCTGCCGCCCAGCTCAAAGGCCAGCCTTTCGTGCCTTTCCTGCAGGCTGAGCCCTGAGAGGGGATCCGATGGGTCAGGAAAGTCCTCGGGCCGCACATCCGCAAGAAGAGCGGAATTTGCATTGAAATTATCCCTGGCGCGGTTGCTCATGCCGTTGGTCACCAGGCCCCCCTCTTCAGAGGCCGAAGCCACCACGAAGCCACCCGGGCACATGCAGAAGCTGTAGACGCCCCGGCCTTCTGAGGTCCTGCAGTTCAGCTTATACTCTGCCGCTGGAAGCCCCAGCTCCTGGTGAGTATCCCCGTACTGGGCCAGATCTATCAGCTCCTGGGGATGCTCTATGCGCACGCCCATGGAGAAGGGCTTGGGCTCCATGTATATGCCCTGAGAATGCAGTGCCCTTACAGTATTTCTTGCGCTGTGCCCTATGGCAAGGATAAGGGTGTCCGCAGGAATAAATGTGACATTGGGGACGGTTCTCGTTGTCACATTTTGTGTGACTTTTGGGATATCTCCGTTCAGGCTCTCAGCAAAAATACCTGTCAGCCTGCCGTCCCGTATCTCAAGCTCCTTAAGCTCCGTTTCAAAATAAAACTCGCCGCCCAGGGACTTTATCCTCTCCCTGAGGGCCACCACCACGCCACGCAGCACATCCGTGCCTATGTGGGGGTGATGCCTGTAGAGGATATCCTGAGGCGCTCCTGCGGATACGAGCTGCTCCAGTATCCAGCGCTGGGAGGGATCCTTGGTGCCTGTGGTGAGCTTTCCGTCGGAAAAGCTGCCGGCTCCGCCCTCACCGAACTGCACGTTGGTAAGGGGACTGAGCTGTCCCTCCTGCCAGAAGCGCTCCACAGCCTCCATGCGCTTTTCCATGGCGCTGCCCCGCTCAAGGACTATGGGCTTAAGGCCGTATTCCGCCAGCACCAGGGCTGCGAATATGCCGCAGGGGCCGAAGCCGCAGACCACAGGCCTGTGCTCAAGGCTCCTGCCAGGCCTGCCCAGGCTGAAGGGTCTGCCCTCCTCCAGCGCGTACTGGAGCCTCCTCCTTTTCGCGGCGGAGACAAGGACTCCCTCCCCTCTGGCGCAGCTCAGTCCAAGGCTGAAGACCCTGTATATATCGGGCTTTTCCCTGGCATCCAGGGACTCCTTTACTATCCGCACCAGCTCAAGACCGGACTCCCTAAGCCCCAGCCTTCCCGCTGCCGCAGCAAGCAAAGCCTCCCGGAGAGCCTCGCCCTCCGGGGAATCCTTTCCCGCCCGAATTTTAATTCCGTGAATTACAAACAAATCTATCTCCCGGAAGGACTTTCGGCACCTTCCTGTCTGCCCGAAGGGATTTCGCCGTCACTCCGTCTGAAGCCCTTCGCAGCCTTCCTGTCTTAAGACAGCCCGAAGCTGTCCCGCCTTAAAGGCTCCTGGCTGCATTCAGCCCCGCTATAAAGCCGGAGCCGAAGGCCCAGCTCAGATTATAGCCTCCGCAGGGTCCGTCCACATCCACCACCTCGCCGGCGAAATAAAGCCCCGGCACCAGCTGGGATTCCAGAGTCTCAGGGTCCAGCTCCGAAAGAGCAACGCCCCCTGCCGTCACCTGAGCCTCCTTCCAGCCCTTGGTCTGGGACAGCTCAAACTCCAGGCTCCTGCAAAGCCCCGCGATCTTCTCGGCTGTGGTGATTGAAAGGGAAGCCATGGGCGCCTCCGGATCCAGCCCTGCCCGCCTTACAAGATAGCAGCCCAGCTTTTCCGGAAGCAGGCCAAGAAGCAGGTCCCCGGCCCTTCCATCCAGGAACTTCAGCCTGCGCTCCAGCATCATCTCCCGGAGCTTCTCCTCGCTGTACTCCTCCATCAGGTCCAGCTCGGCCCGGTAGCTTACCCCCTCAGCCAGCTTGTAGAACCTGCTTATATTAAAGGTGCAGATGCCCGAAAGCCCCTCCTTTGTGAACTGTATCTCCCCTCTGTCCTCGGCCTCCACGCTGACAGCTCCGTCCATGACGCTCAGAAGGGATATCCTCCCCTCAGCCCGGACCCCGTGAAGTTCCTGCATATTCTCCCTGCAAACCAGCTGGGTCAGGGCGGGTATGGGCTTTATCACCTGGTGACCGAAGCCCCTGGCATAGCGGTAGCCGTCGCCGGTGCAGCCGTACTGGATACCGGCCTTTCCGCCGCAGGCGATTATAAGCTTATCCGCCGTTATATATCCGCCGCCCGCAAAGGCGACAGTAAAGTTCTGTGCCCTGGTGATGCTCTCTATCGCCGCATTGCAGACCAGCTCAGCCCCAAGGGAGACAGCTCCCCGCACCAGCGCCGTCACAACGCTTTTGGCCTGCTGGGACCTGGGGTACATGCGCCCCTCGGCCTCCTCCCTGGGCTCTATCCCCAGCCCTTTGAAGGTCTGGATAAGCGCTGGGACCGCCTCCCTGCTCATGACGGATTCCACAGCGTCCGGTATGCTTCCCGGGAACTCATTGCAGTAATAATCCCCGGGCGCCGCATTCCTGTTCAGATAGTTGCAGCGTCCGTTGCCCGTGGCATAGAGCTTCTTTGCGGGTTCATCGTTCTTTTCAAGAACAGCTATCCTGGTGCCCTTCCGAAACTGTGCAGCCCTGATGGCAGCCATCAGTCCGGAAGCCCCCGCCCCCACGATCACGATGTCGTAATGCGCCTTGTTTTCCATAAAAGTTCCCCCTCAGGTCCCTTCCTGTGCTTCATACTGAAAGAATAACACAAAGCGGGCAAATTATCAAAAATACTCGATTATTCCTGCCTGAAATGTTATACTATACTGTCTATTTGTGAACTGACCTTAAGAGGAAAAGATATATGAGGATACTATCAACTATCGCAGGAGTGCTGCTCACCGTCATCGGCGCGCTCTGCTTCCTGTGGATGTCAAGCTACAACTTCTCGGCCCTGGCCTTCCCCATAGGCGTGGCCATGCTTCTGGCAGGCGTATGCATCTGCGCCGCCTATCTGGTCTCCGGCCGCGCCCGCAGGGTTACAGACACGGTGCTGGTGGAGGGCATAGTAATGGCTCTCTTCGGCTTCGTGGTCATCAACGACCAGGTAAAGGACGCCATGCTGCCCATATTCTTCGGCAGCCTTCTGGTCATCTCCGGCGCCAGCCGCATTGCCCAGAGCTTCGACGTCAGCCGCTACCGCCCCAGGGACTGGGCCAAGGTCATGGTCTTCGCCATCCCCACCACCGTCCTGGGTCTTGTCATGATGATGCCCAGCACCATCTCCACTGACACTCCCCTGATGCTTGTGGGCGCATCCTTCATAATCAACGGCTTCAGCATGCTGATCTACACCATGTTCAGCGAGAGCAGAAGCTCCGAAGAGAAGGCCAATGAGGTCAAAGCCCGCGCCGCCGCAAAGCAGCAGGCAGCGGAGGAGAAGCGCCGCCAGAGAGACGAGCTGCGCAAGCTCTCCAGAGAGGAGCAGGTCCGCATCAAGGCGGAAAACCGCAGAAAAAAGAAGGAAGAAGCGGAACAGAAGAGAGAAGAAAAGCGTCTGGAGCGGGAGGCTGAGAGAAGATCCAGGCAGCCTGCCACCAGAGAGACCATATCCTTCACAAAGGAGGAGAGCGAAGAGATCAAAGCCGCCGCAAAGGAGCTGGGCTTTGAAGACCAGGTCCCCGAAGAACAGGCTGCGGAAGGAACTGAGGCGGTCGCAGGCGAACAGACACCTGCTTCAGAAGAGCCTAAAGCCGCAGAACCCAGCCCCTCCGATGACGCTGAAGCAATAGAAACTCAAAAAGAAAGTTCTGAAAAAGCAGAGCCTGCCGCAAAAGCTGCTGAGGCCGCTGACAGCGAAGAGACCCGCCAGGAGAACAGGTGGCCCTATTTTAAAAAGCCTGTTATCCCAAGCCTCAGAAGCAGAGTCAAGGAGGATGCCCAGGCCGCGGAGGCTCAGGCAGCAGAGCCCGCAGAGATAAAGCTTGCTGCCATAAAGCTGGACGAGATCGAAGAAGAAAACCCCGAAATAGAATTTGAAAAGACAGAGCTCCCGGAGGTGGAGCTCAGCGCCAAGGGCGGAGAGGCCTGGTCACGTCAGGATATACTGGATGAGCTTGATCAGGAGATCCCCCTTCCGGAAAGCTTTACAGACTTCGAAGCCCTGAAGCTGGAGGATCTTATCAGCGAGGAGCTTCCGAAGGCCAATCTCAACGATCCCTCGGACAAGAGCTTCACCCAGCGTCTCACCATCAACTGGATGCCGGAGCCTGAGTTCGACGACAGCTTAGAAGCATCATCCGAAAACAGCGGAGATAAGGAAAATGAAAAAGGTTAACAGCATTTTCGACGTCATCGGACCCATCATGGTGGGTCCCTCCAGCTCCCACACCGCAGGCGCCGCGAAGCTGGCAAGAATAGCAAGGAGCCTCAGCGGAGAGGAGATAAAAAAGGTCATCTTCATGCTCCACGGCTCCTTTCAGACCACCTACAAGGGCCATGGCACTGACAGAGCCCTGCTGGCGGGGATACTGGGGCTTGCGCCCTCCGATCCCAGCCTGGTGGATGCCTACGAGCTGGCGGAAAAGGCCGGCCTGGAATATGAATTCGTTAAAAAGGATCTGGGACCGGTTCACCCCAACACCATAAAGTTCATAGTCACCGGAGCCAGCGGCAATGTGACAGAGCTGGTGGGTGCCTCCGTGGGCGGCGGCGAGGTTCTGGTCAGCAGCCTGAACGGCTTTGAGGTAAGCTTTTCAGGCAATTCCTACACTGTCATAAGCATTCAGGACGACGTCCCGGGCATAGTATCGGAGATCTCCGGGGTTTTTGCAGCCGCAGGTCTCAATCTTGCCACCATAACCCTCTCCCGCTCAGCCAGAGGCCGGGAGGCCACCATGATAATGGAGATCGACAGCGAGCCCTCCCAGGAGGTCCTGGACAGGCTCAGAAATCTGCCCCGGATAAGAAAGATCATCTGCTACAGACCCGTGGAGGCTTAAGGAGGCAAAATGTTCAACAGAGGAAATGAGCTCCTCGAGCTCTGTGAAAATAAAAAGCTCCCCATCTGGGAGCTTGCCATACAGGACGAGATGGAAAGCACCGGTGCTGAAAGGGAGGAGATACTCCAGAAGACCGCAGCTGCCTGGGAGACCATGAAGGAGTCCTTTTCGGCGGATGATGAGCGTCCCACCATGGGAGGTCTTATCGGAGGTGAAGCTAAAAAGCTGAGCCTCATGGATGGTGAAAAGACCATCCTTGGCAGCGCCGCAAACCTTGCAATGCAAAGAGCCATGGCCTGCTCGCAGCACAATGCCTCCATGGGCCGCATCTGCGCAGCACCCACTGCCGGATCCTGCGGCATCATGCCCGCAGCCATAAGCACCGCAGCCGAAAGACTGGGGCTTGGAGACGAAGAAGCCATCCGCGCAGTCCTTACAGCTGGAGCCATAGGAAAAATCATCGTGGTCAACGCCACCGTTTCGGGCGCTGAGGGAGGCTGCCAGGCTGAATGCGGAAGCGCCAGCGCCATGGCGGCAGCAGCCATAACCGAGATGGCGGGCGGAAGCCCCAGACAGGCTCTGGATGCCGCAGCCATCGCCTTTAAGAACATCATGGGTCTGATTTGCGACCCAATAGCGGGCCTGGTGGAGTCACCCTGCGCCAAGAGAAACGCCTCCGGCGCAGTCAACGCCATGCTGTCCGCAGACCTTGCCCTGGCAGGCATTGAAAGCATAGTCCCCTTCGACGAGGTGGTAGAAGCCATGTACGATGTGGGACTTGAGCTGAATTCCAGATTCAGAGAGACCGCAAAGGGCGGCATCGCAGCCACCCCCACCGGCCAGGCTCTGGCAGAGAGGATACTGAAGTAATGGCTATCAGAGATTCTTCCGAAGATTATCTGAAGATGATGTACACCCTTCAGATCGAGAAGGGCTACATACGCTCCATAGATGTGGCGGCAGGCCTCGGGGTGACCAAGCCCAGCGTTTCCTATGCGGTGAAGCGCCTCAAGGAGGCGGGAATGATCACCATGGAAAGCAGCGGCGAGATCCACCTTACCGACTCAGGCCTTGCTGTGGCTAAAAAGACCTACGACCGTCATCAGGCACTGACCAGTCTTCTGATGTACATGGGTGTGGAGGAGGAGCGGGCCTGCGAAGATGCCTGCAAGATAGAGCATGACATCAGCGACGAGACCTTTGAAGCCCTCATGAAATTCGCCGAGGGCAAGGTCCCAAGCATGCACCACGCTCATCATCACTACCATTTGAAAAAGAAATAGAGGCAGCTTGAGGCTGCCCCTTTTTATAAGGAGTCCACTTTAATGAACTACATCAATATAGCGCTGACACTGGCAGTTGCAGTGCTTGGCATGTATGTCTTCACAAAGCTGAAGGTCCCGGCGGGAGCCATGATAGGCTCCATGCTTTTCGTTGCCACCCTGGGAGTTCTGACTGGCCGGGCGGAGGTCTTCCCCTGGTTCAAATACCTGATGCAGATATGCTCGGGCATACTCATCGGAAGCAAGATCAACCGCAAGACCCTTTCAAGGCTTAAAAACCTCTGGAAGGTGTTTCTGGCTGTGGTGGTGATGCTGATACTGGAGACCGCCATCTTCGGCATACTCTACTTCAAGCTCACCGACTACGATATCGTAAGCTGCATCTTCTCCATCGCCCCGGGCGGAGCCACAGACCTTACCATACTTTCCGCAGAGTTCGGTGCCGTCAGCGCCATCGTGGGCGTCATGCACGTATTCCGCCAGATCATGATAATCATCATCCTTCCGCCCATAGCCTTTAAAATAGGCTCTCCCGAGGAAAAGATCGCAGCGGACAACAGCAAGGTTCCCGTAAGATACCCGGACATAGCCATAGTGGCCTGCTGCGCCGCTGTCGTCGGCTTCACCTTCAAGCGGCTGGGGGTCACGGCCCCCATCATGCTGGGCTCCATACTGGCAGGCTCGGTCTTCACCATAGGCTTCCGGGAGTACCGCATGCCCTCCTTCTACTCCAAGATACTGATGACAGGAGTTGGCGCCTACACGGGCTCCATGGTCACAAGGCAGATAGTCTCCTCCATGGGCCAGATGTGGGTGGGAATGGTGCTCATAGTGGTCCTGATACTGGTGACCCTCTTCCTGAACAGCCTGGTCATCGAAAAGCTCTTTAAGATGCCAAAGCTCACAAGCATGTACCTTTGCGCCCCCGGCGGCCTGTCGGAGCTGACCCTGCTGGCCGAGGAGACCGGCGGAGACCTGCCCACCATAGCGGCCATCCAGACAGCCCGTATGCTTACGGTGGTGCTGTTGGTCACCAGCATGGTGCCCTTCATGCAGAGGATAGCCGAGATCATTTAAAGCCATACAGAAACGCAAAAGCCGGTCCAAGGACCGACTTTTTTATTGCTATAAAGTGCTGTAGACCACCCAGATGTATATGTAGCCCGCGGTGACAGCCGCAAGGGTAAAGGGCACGCCTATACGGCAGAACTCCTTAAAGCCCACCTTGTAGCCCCTTCTGATGAGCATGCCCACACCTGCGATATTCGCAGAGGCTCCAATCGGTGTGAGATTGCCGCCCAGGGTGGCACCCGTAAGAAGGC
>JAEEPD010000062.1 GCA_016284575.1 Bacillota bacterium
CCTTTTCCTTGCCCTTCTTTCCGAAGTCCTTCTTGCCGCCCTTGCCGCTGCGGTCTGCCGCAGGCTGGCTTGCTCCGAAGGCCGCACCTCTTGCAGGCGCAGCAGAGCTCTGCTGGCCGGGCTGAGGCTTTCTTCCTGTGAATTCCTTGGGCTTTCTTTCAGCGGGCTTATTGCCGTCTGGCTTTCCCTGAGCGTTGGCGTTCCTGCCCTGGGGCTTTCCGTCTCTGCTCTCCTTCTTCTGGGTGTTCTTCTTGGGCTGAACAGGCTTTCTCTCCTGAACGGGCTCATCCGCTGCGCGCCTGATGATCTTTACACCAATGCCGGGGGTGTAATTCACAGGCTCTGCGGGCTTTCCCTCAGGCTTTTTCTGTTCAGCTTCAGGCTTCTTTTCCTCTGCGGGCTTTGCAGCCTCTTCCTTTGCTTCCTTCTTTTCGGGAGCGGGCTTTTCGGCGGACTTCTTCTCCTTTGCGGGAGCAGCCTCCTCCTTCTTTTCAGCCTCTGCAGGCTTTGCTTCCTCTGCCTTTTCTTCGGGCTTTGCAGCCTCTTCCTTCTTTTCAGCCTCGGGAGCTGCCTTGCTGATTATCTTCAGCTTCTGGCCGGTCTCAAACTCAAAGGGCTGGGGCTCTGCCTTTACTTCAGTCTCAGGAGCCTGAGCAGCTTCCTTTTCGGGAGCGGTCTCCACCTCTGCCTCAGGAGCAGTCCTTACTGCAGGCTCTGCAGCCTTTGCTGCCTCCTGGATATCCTCAGCAGGAACTGCAGCCTCCTCGGGCTTAGTCTCGTCCTTCTGATTCTTGGCTACTTCGCTCTTCTTAAGGGGAACAGCGCCCTGGGGCACTACTCTCTTGGGCATTGGCTTGCCAAAGGGGCTTGCAGGAGCTGCTGCAGCTGATGCAGCGGAGGACTTGGGCATGGGCTTTGCCGCAGGGGGAACTGCAGCCCCTGTCCTTGTCTGGGGCTGTGCAGGCTTGCTCTGGGCAGGAGAAGCGCTCTTCTTTGCCGCAGCCTGTGCCTTCTTTGCTCTCTGCTTCTGGGCCTCGATGATCGCTATGTCAACAGCCTTTATCTCTACCTTGGAAGCGTTGGCGTCCTTCCCGCTGTCCTTGCGGGGCTGAGCCTTAACGAATTTTGTTTCTGTTTTCTTAGTGGTATCCGGCATTATATCACCTCCGAATTATTGTTATCGTCTCTGTATTTTTCGATCTGGGGCTTGAGCTCTTCCAGCTCTTCGCGGCTTACGTTTGCCTTCAGGCTTCTGGCGAATCCGTTCTTTTTGAAGGCAAGCTCAGCGCATTCGGGGTCCATGCATATATATGTCCCCCTGCCTCCGGCCTTGCCTGTGGGATCCACAGTCAGCTTTCCGTCTATATACGCAATGCGCAGAAGCTCCCTTTTGGGCTTGCTTTCGCCGCAGCCGACGCATTTGCGCATGGGCACTTTTCTTTCAGTCATTAAGCCTGCAGCGCCTCCAGTATGGTCTCGATCATCGCCGCGTTGGTAGCCTTGGGATCCAGCTCAATACCGTTTGCTTCGGCGAATTCGATGAGCTCGGCCTTCTTCATGCGCTTGATGGCAGCAATGCTTATGTATTCTACGTCTTCAGTCTCGGGTGCTTCGGCAGCCTCGGCTTCGGTCGCCTCAGCCGGCTCGCTCTCCACATACTCGATGATGGGATCGTCGGTATCGATGTCAGGATGTCCTTCGGGGAAGTACTGGCTGTGGCTCTTGATGTCGATCTTCCAGCTGCAGAGTCTTGCTGCCAGTCTTACGTTCTGACCGTCCTTGCCTATGGCCAGAGACAGCTGATAGTCGGGGACCACCACGGTTGAGGTCTTCTCCGCCATGTTCACCAGAACCATCTCCACCTTTGCGGGTGACAGGGCTGCGCATACCAGCTTGCCCGGGTCCTCGCTCCAGTTGATGATGTCGATCTTTTCTCCGCCCAGCTCGTCCACAACGGCCTGTACTCTGGCGCCTCTGGTGCCAACGCAGCTTCCAACGGGATCCACGTTCTCGTCATAGGTGCAGACAGCGATCTTGCTTCTGGAGCCGGCCTCTCTGGAGATGCTCTTGATCTCCACGGTACCCTCCTGGATCTCGGGGACCTCCAGCTCGAAGAGCCTCTTTACAAGGCCGGGGTGAGTTCTGGAAAGGAACACCTGGGGACCTTTGTTGGTCTTCTTAACGTCCATGACGTAAAGCTTGATGCGGTCGTTGACCCTGTATCTTTCTCCGCGGATCTGCTCGTTCTGGGAGAGAATGCCCTCGGCTCTTCCGATGTTTACGAACACTGTGCCGTTGCTTACTCTCTGGATGATGCCTGTCACCAGTTCGCCCTGGCGGCCAACATAATCGTTGTAGATCATGCCGCGCTCAGCCTCTCTGATGCGCTGTACCACCACCTGCTTGGCGGTCTGTGCCGCAATGCGTCCGAAATCCTTGGGAGTTACCTGATATTCGATTATATCGCCGACCTCGTATTCGGGGTCGATCTCCTGAGCCTCCTCCAGGGAAGCCTGGGAAAACGGATCCTCAACCTCTTCCACAACATCACGCCTCATGTATACATTAATGTCTCCGGTGGTGCGGTCGATGTCCACTCTCACGTTCTGGGCGTTGCCATAGTTCTTTCTGTAAGCGACAACCAGAGCTGACTCGATGGCTTCGATCAGCATATCCTTTGACATGCGCTTTTCTCTTTCAAGAGCATCTATTGCTTCAAGAAATTCCAGATTCATTTTTCTTAATCTCCTCCTTGAACCGGCTGCGGCCTCTGCCGCCCTGCCGTTACTTAAAATACCACTTTCAGATTTACCTTTGCAGCCTTTTCCAGCGGCAGGCTGAATTCCTCTTCCTTTTCATCTGCGATGGTGATGATGCCATCCTTAAGACCGATGAGCTTTCCCTCAAGAAGCTTTTTTCCGTTCTCGGCCTTGTAGAGCTTTATCTCCACCAGCTCGCCTGCGAAGCGGTCAAAATCCTTCTGGCTTACCAGCTGGCGGTCCAGACCGGGTGAGCTTACTATAAGATAGTATTCCTGCTTGATGGGGTCCTCCTCATCCAGCTTTGCGCTCAGGTAACGGCTTACGGTCTCGCAGTCATCGCTGCTCATGTAGCCGTAGCCACCCTCCTCCAGCTTGTCCACATATACGTTCAGATACCAGCTTCCGCCTTCCTTTACGTATTCGCACCTGGAGAGCTCGTAGCCGGCTTTGGGGCCGTACTCTGCCATCCAGTCGCTGATAAGATCGGTTATCTTTTTCTTAGCCATTTTTTATCTTGCTTTTTCCGACGGGTCCTGCAGGGTGGATCCCCGGACCTGCCTGTTACCATAAATAAAGAGTGGACCTCTCCGTCCACTCCAGAAATAACTTATCGTGTTGTTTATAGCACAGAAATGCCTTAAAGTCAAGGATTATCTGTAATTTAGCCTTTTAGCGATGTTTTCTGATGATCAGGTATGTCAGGATCGCAGATATTATAACCACTATGCCGAGTATCATGATCATTTCAGGCTGACTGTTGGTAAGAACAGCGTCTCCCGGCTCCGGTCCCGGCGCGGGTATGGGAGGATGAGGGTCTTCACCCGGCTTTGGCAGCGGAGCTATATCCGCAAAGGCAGTGGCTGCGCTGACTGCCAGAAGCGCAAGGCTTATCAGTATTTTTCTAATTGCTTTCATCTCGTTTTCTCCATATTTTGTATGCTGCAGCGGTTCATGCTACAGCAGCTTTACGGCCTCCAGCAGAACGCCAAGACTGTAGGTGATGACATTCGCGAGAAAGACCTTCAGCAGCAGATGGCTACCCTCTTCGAATGCATAGCGGTAGATCAGGTATTCAGTCAATACCACAATGGCTTCGGGGATGAATATCCATGGCCTGTAGTACATCCACTGAACGTAGCTCAGAAAAATGTTCAGGCTCAGATTCGTCACCACATTGCTGAGAGCTATGACGCTCTGCTTATACCGCCCTCTGTAGCCCAGAAGCCAGAAAAAGGCGCATTCCACAGCTACGGTTATAAGGCAGGCCTTGAAGTAAACCATGGGCTTTTAGAACTTGCCGCTCTTGCTGCTGCCGCCATCGTTCAGCTTTTTGGGCTTGGCCTTGGTCTTTGCCTTTTCGCCTTCCTCATCAGGGGAAGAGGCGCCCTTCTTTTTTCTGAATTTTGTTATGACAAAGGCAACCACTGCAGCGGCGCCGCCTGCGATCCAGCCAAGGAAGCGCTTTGCCGGAGGATCGGGGATGGGTGCCGCATCAGCGAAAATCAGCTGGGTGGAAGCCAGCAGCATAATAAGTGTTATAAAGGTGGTTCTGTATTTTTTCATGACTGCCTCCTTATTGATCCTTCTCATCGGCCTTTTCAGGCTTTTCAAAAGCATTCCTGTTTTTTCTGATGTATCTGTAGAGCAGGATCCCCACAACTACGATTACAGCTATATACCCATATCTTATGAACAACATTAACAATATAGCGCCTGGGCCAAAGGCCACATCAGCAAAGGCGGCCTGAGTCGAAAGAAGCAGCAGCGCCAGCGTTATGAGCATCATCCTGAGCTTTTTCATTTATGCCCTCCTGCAGACAGATCTCTTATCTGCTCTTTTTCTTTTTGATCATTATCCTGAGAAGAAGGACAGACGCGATTACGGCTAAGCCCAAGGCAAGCCAGGGCCAGAAGGAATGCACCACATCCTCCTCGACTATCTCAACCTCATCTGCGAATACCGTCTGAACGGACAGCAGCAGCGCATAAATGATCATTGGTATTGTATGCTTTTTCATCGATCCTGCCTCCTTCTGTCTGAGTATATTATAGCAAAAAGACTGAAGGCGAAGCAAATTATTATAAGGAACTTCTGGGCCGGCCCGGTGAGCTTTATCAGCTGGCCTGCTATGGTTCCCGGCCAGAGGGCCGAGGCCGCAAGGCCGAAGGCAAGACCAGGCTCCTCGGGCATTATCATGAAGAGCAGCCACAGGGTGACGGGCATGCTGAGGTTGAGCAGCATCTGCCCGGCCAGTGACGCAGCCATGTTCCACGCAAAGAAGGCCGTACATACAGTTGCAAGGCTTACAGTAACAGCAGACATGCGGACGGCTCCGAAACGGTCGCAGACAAAGCCTCCCAGGGATTTCCCCAGGAAGACGAAAAGCGTCATTATAAAGGCATGAACCGCCCCGCTCTTCCAGGTGAATTCCACGGCGCAGCCGCCTATGGCTCTGACCGCAACAGCAGCCGTAAGAAGGGCCACTGTGAGCATCTCAGAGTCCGGCCTTTCAGAGGCTTTTTGTACGATAACACCACTGTCTGTCTCCGGCTCCTTCGATATCTTCTGGTAGAGCATGACGCAGCAGACCGCAGCCGCAGCGAGGGCTCCCGCAAGAAGGACGCCGTATTTGGGAAAGCAGGTCCCCAGGGTGACGCCGAAGGCTCCCGGGGCGACGAAAACACCAAGAGGCGCAGCCTTACCCCTGCTCTTTCTTAAGGTCACCACGCCTCCGCAGACGTGGAAGAAACTGTTTCCTATGCCTATAATGCATGCCTTAAGGAGAGGCCCCGCAGGCAGCCAGAAGCCGAAGGCAACGATAAGCATACTCACAGCCTCCAGCCTTCCGTGGAAGCAGATGTTATCTCTGGGGGAATACCTGCCCCTGCACCAGCTGTCAAGCAGAAGGCCAAACACGCACTGGGTGGTGAAGGCCATGGTGTTGTAGAGCAGTATTGCAGCAGTCAGCTCCTGCATCGGTACATCCAGAAGAAACAGAGCCGAAACGCAGACTCCATCCACCAGAAAGTGGGATATGGCATTGAACAGCGCAAGTGTATTCATGGTGTTATGGCCCTGCTACGCCTCTTCAGAAGCATCTTCGGATGAATTGAATGCAGCCAGTCCCAGCACCATAATCAGTGTTGTAATTATTATCAGTAATCTTCTGAGCCCTTTCATATTTCCCTCCTATACCATGCTCTTTATGAGCTTATCCAGCTCGGAGACGATCTCCGCCTCCGGAACCTTTTTGATTATCTCGCCCTTGCGGATAAGAAGTCCTACTCCCTTGCCGCAGGCAACGCCGACATCGGCGCTGCTGGCCTCTCCGGGCCCGTTGACCTCGCAGCCCATTACGGCGACCCGCAGGAAGCGTCCTTCTCTTTCCAGCCTTTCGGCGGTCTCCTTCAGACCCTCCTCCACCCTGGCAGCGATCTCAGGCAGATTCACCCTGGTGCGGCCGCAGGTGGGACAGGATACGAAATCGATCCCAGTCCTTCTGATGCCTGTGGCAGCCAGCAGCTTCTTGGCAAGCACCACCTCATGAACAGGATCGCCTGTCAGGGAGATGCGCATGGTATCGCCTATGCCCTCAAGAAGCAGAGCGCCCAGCGCGGCACAGGACTTGATCTCACCCATCTCGCCGCTTCCGGATTCGGTCAGACCTATGTGAAGAGGCCTGTCGGAAATAGCCGAATAGGCCTTGTAGGAATCGTAGTTCATCTGCACATCGGAGGACTTGAGAGCCACCACGATGTCATCGAAGCCAAAGCTCTCGGCGTAGGCAACGGCCTTGACTGCGCTTTCGCAGAGTCCCTGGGCGGTCACACCGTCGTATTTTTTTACCAGCTCCTTCTCCAGTGAGCCTCCGTTAACGCCAATTCTGATAGGAATGTGCGCAGCCCTGGCCTTATCCAGCACAGCAGCCACCTTATCATCCGAGCCTATGTTGCCCGGGTTGATGCGTACCTTGTCAGCGCCGGCGTCTATGGCAGCGATGGCAAGTCTGTAATCGAAATGAATGTCCGCAACCATGGGCATTTTGCACTCTTTGCGGATCTGGGCAAAGCCCGCTATCCCGTCCATATCCCGCACCGCCAGTCTTATTATCTGGCATCCAGCCTGCTCCAGCCGCTCTATCTGCGCCAGGGTAGCCGCAGGATCCGCGGTATCAGTATTGCACATGGACTGTATGCTGATGGGGGCGCCTCCGCCCACGGGGATATTCCCCACCATCACCTGTCTGGTCAGTTTTCTCATGTTCGTCTCCTATCTGAAAAGTCCTATGGTGTCCTTGAACACCAGCAGTACCATGAGGATTATAAGTATAAGCATGCCTATTCCGTTGATCAGCCCTTCGATCTTGGGAGTGATCCTGTCTCCGGTCAGCTTGTTGAGTATAGTCAGCAGAATGCGGCCGCCGTCCAGCGCAGGGAAAGGCAGCAGGTTGACAAAGCCCAGGTTGACACTTAAGACTGCCATCATGTAGACCACGTTTACCAGGCCGTACTGAGCCTGCTCGGTGACCGCTCCTGCGATGCCCACGATGCCGCTTACCTGATCCAGGGGCACCATGCCCGTAAAGAGCTGCTTGAGGCTCTCCCAGAGTATGACCACTATGTAGCCTGTAGCCGCAAAGGCAGCTCTTAAGGAGATCAAGGCGCCGTGGCCCTGGGAACCGTAAACTATCCAGAGCAGCCCAAGGCAGCAGATAAGGTTCATAAAGGGTCCTGCAAAAAGAATGGCTATTTTATTGAAGAAGGACTGCGCTCCGAAGGATCCTGAAGGGTCCAGCTCTTCGGGTGGCTCAAGAAGAGGCCTCCCCAGCATGGTCCTGGGTTTGAAGATTGGCTCATCATCTTCTTCCTCATCCTCGTCGTCGAAGTCCGGGTCCTCGCCCTGCATCCTGCAAAAGCCTCCCATGGGGATGAGTCTGAAGGAATAAATGGTGCTCTCCTCGTTCTTTCTGTACTGGTAAATGGCCGGGCCCATGCCCAGGGCAAATTCAAGCACTCTGACACCGAGAAGCTTGGCAACGATGAAGTGGCCGAACTCGTGGCAGAGTATTATGAAAGCGAAAAGCAGCAGCGCTATTAATATTATCAAACCTGTATTCATAATATATTTTATGTTAATTATTGTCTGTATTGTCATGACATTGGGGACGGTTCTCTTTGTCATACTTTTGGGATGCTTTACGGTCATATGACTCGCGTAGCTTCTTCAGTGTCTGTCAATATATTCTATAGCAAGTCTTCTTGCTTCTTTTTCCATTTCGGGTATCTCTTCGATGGCTTTCAGCGCATCGAAGGTCCAGCTATCCAGAACGGATTCTACAGTATCCGCTATCTGAGTAAAGCCTATGCGGTCAGAAAGAAATGCCGCCACAGCCTCCTCGTTGGCTGCATTGAGGGCCAGGCAGCTGCTTCCGCCCTCTTCAATGGCCCTGTAGGCAAGCCCCAGGCACCTGAAAACATCAGGATCCGGCTTTTCGAAGTGTAAAGTACCGATTCTGAACAGATCAAGGCTCTCAGAAGCATTGGCAAGCCTCTTTGGCCAACACAGCGCATAGGCTATGGGAAGCTTCATGTCCGGAGTACCCATCTGTCCTATAACAGCGCCATCCTCAAACTCCACCGCCGAGTGCAGCACGCTCTCAGGATGCACATAGACCTCTATTTGGGAAGCAGGCATGTCAAAAAGCCAGCTGGCCTCCATTATTTCCAGCCCCTTATTCATCATGGTGGCGGAATCTATTGTTATCTTGGCCCCCATGGACCAGTTGGGGTGCTTAAGGGCCTGAGCCTTGGTAACGCCCTTCAGCTCCTGGTATGACCTGCCCCTGAAGGGCCCGCCGCTGGCTGTGAGAAGGATCTTCCGGACCCTGTTTCCCGCAGCTCCCTGTATGGACTGGAAGATGGCAGAATGCTCGCTGTCCACGGGAAGAAAGTTTATGCCCTCCTCCCTTACTGCGGACATTATCAGTCCTCCGGCTGCCACAAGGGTCTCCTTGTTGGCAAAGGCGATGTCCTTGCCTGCGCGTATGGCTCTGTAGGTGGGTTCTATACCCATCATGCCAAGCAGGGAATTCACGATCATCTCAGAGCTCCCATAGGAAGCCGCGGCGCATATGGCTTCAGGGCCGAAGCCAAACTGCACCTCAGGGAATTCCGCTGCCAGCTGAACTGCATCGGACATCTCTGCGCAGACCGCAAATTCCGGATGAAATTCCCTTATCTGCTGTCTTAAAAGCTCTGTATTGTGTCCTGCGGTAAGAGCTTCGATCCTGAACTGCTCAGGATGCCTCCTGACCAGCTCCAGGGTCTGGGTCCCGATTGAACCGGTGGACCCGAGAATGCTTATAGTCTTCATGTTTCTAACGCAGGCCGATTATGACCTTGCCGAAGTAATAGATGAACGGCGCCGTAAAGATGACCGAATCGAAGCGGTCCATTATGCCGCCGTGGCCCGGTATCAGATTGCCGTAATCCTTGATACCCATCTTGCTCTTAAAGGAGGGAGCGGTAAGGTCCCCCATCTGGGCGATAAAGGAAGCAATAACGCCCAGAACTATGCAGTGAAGCACGTGCTCCTTATAGAAAATCAGAGCAAATCCCCCTGAAAGAAGCGCGCTCCCCAGAGTTCCGCAAACTGCGCCCTCGATGGTCTTTTTGGGGCTCAGCTCCGGGCTCAGCTTGTGCTTTCCAAGGAAGTAGCCTCCGAAATAAGCCATTATGTCTGTACCGAAGGCGGTTATGAATATGAGCCAGACCAGAGGACTGTGCCCTCCATCCAGCCTTTCAGTCAGATAAATGTGACTGGTGAAAAAGCCTATGTAAAGCGCCGCCAGGCCGCCTATCACACCGGAATAGATGTTGTGATCGGGGGCGAAGACGTTGTTGGTCAGGCTTATGAACATGGTGAACACCAGCCAGAACATCATAAGGGTCTCAAAATGGCTGCCAAGGTAGCCCAGGTTCTCCAGAAGCACCAGTATATAGAGCACCGCCATTGAGCTGTAGCCCACCTTTCTTGCGGATTCAAGTCCCATGGCCTTAAAGCCGTTGTAGAATTCGTGCATCCCGACGGCTGAAATGGCAAGGCAAAGCCCCCACAGGGGTATGCCGCCAAGCACCAGAAATATGGCGAAGGGCACCATCATAATGCCTGAGATTATGCGGGTCTTCATGCCTTTATTCCTCCGAAGCGCCTGTCTCTTGACTGGTACTCTGCAATTGCCTTGTCGTATTCCTCTGGGCTGAAATCGGGCCAGTATACAGGGGTGACCACCAGCTCTGAATAGGCTGACTGCCAGGTCAGGAAATTTGAGAGCCGCTGCTCTCCTCCTGTCCTTATTATAAGCTCCGGATCCGGCATTCCTGCGGTATAGAGCCTGTCTGAGATCATATCCTCCGAGGCATCCTCCGCACTTACCCTTCCCGAAGCGATATCCTCCGCCAAAAGCCTTGCGGCTCTTAATATCTCCGCCCTGCCGCCGTAGTTCAGGGCTATGTTGAACTGAAGCCCGGTATTTGCCGCAGTGGTATCGATGGCATACTGAATGGCGTCCTTCGAATCCGCAGGCAGTCTGCTCCAATCTCCGATCACATTGACCTTAACATTGTTTGCTGAAAGCTCTCTGATCTCGCTCTTAACGTAGATGACCACAAGCTTGAATATCCCTGAGACTTCGTCCTCCGGCCGCTTCCAGTTCTCCGTGGAGAAGGCGTAGACCGTAAGATACTGCACGCCAAGCTCGCTGGAATGGCGTACTATCTCCCTGAGGGATTCCATTCCGGCCTTATGGCCCTGCACCCTGGCCATGCCTCTTTCCTTTGCCCAGCGGCCGTTTCCATCCATTATGATGGCCACATGCCTGGGTATCCTGTTAAGATCAATATTGCTCATAAATCAATCCTTTATCAGTTGACGGCATCCATCAACGCAGCCCACTGCTTCCGGGTATCCTGCATGCCGTAAGCTCCATAGCGCCTTCGGAATACACAACCCTTACAATGCGAAAATCGCCCTCTTCCATCGGCTTAGGCTGGCCTTTGTAAAAGGGCGCGATCAGATCCACACGATACACTATGCCCCGGCTTTTGAGAAGCTCCTCCGCCTCCCCAAGCTCAAGGCCCAGATACTCGTCTGTATTCATTACATTTCCATCAGTTCTTTTTCTTTTGCTGCCACCATCTCATCGATGTCCTTGATGCACTTGTCGGTGGCCTTCTGCATCTGATCAAGCTCGTCCTTCAGATCATCCTCTGTCAGCTCGCCTGCCTTCTCGGCCTTCTTAAGAGACTCGTTTACGTCTCTTCTGATGTTGCGGACGGAAACCTTGGACTCCTCTCCCATCTTCTTGATGGTCTTGGTAAGATCCTTACGTCTCTCCTCGGTGAGGGGCGGAATGACCAGTCTGATGTTCTTGCCGTCATTGGAAGGATTGATACCGATGTCGGATACCTGTATGGCCTTCTCGATATCCTTCATGCTCTTGGGATCAAAGGGGCTGATGACCAGGGATCTGGGATCAGGCACGGTGATGTTTGCGATGTTCTTGATGGGAGTCTGAGCACCGTAATAGTCGATGCTGATCTGATCCAGCAGCGCGGGATTGGCTCTTCCTGCTCTTACAGTGTTAAGATCCTGCTTGAGCACGCTCAGAGTCTTGCTCATTTTATCCTGATATTCTTCTCTTGTTATCATATATGCTCCTTTCCGGATGTGTTTTCAGTATAACTGAAGCTTTTGTCCTATTCGATGATGGTCCCTATGGGTTCGCCGCAGACTGCTCTGTAGATGGCGTTTTCCTCTGCGATGCCGAACACATGGATGGTGATATTGTTGTCTCTGCAAAGGGAGGCGGCTGTGGAATCCATTACCTTAAGATCCTTCTCCAGAACCTCCGTGTGAGTCAGATGGGTGAACTTCTTGGCATTGGGATTCTTTTCGGGGTCAGAATCGTAGACCGCATCCACCTTCTTGGCGAGAAGTATTACGTCAGCATCCATTTCCGCCGCTCTTAACGCTGCAGTGGTATCAGTGCTGAAGAAGGGACTTCCGATGCCCGCGGAGAAGATGACCACCTTACCTCTGTTCAGCAGAGAAAGAGCTCTTCTTCTGATGTAGGGCTCTGCTATCTCCCTCATCTCTATAGCTGTCTGCATACGGGTGTCCACGCCGATGCGTTCAATGGCATCCTGCAGTGCCAGACCGTTGATGCAGGTGGCCAGCATACCCATGTAGTCAGCGGTGGCACGGTCCATGTTCTCTGAGGTGCGGCCTCTCCAGAAGTTGCCGCCGCCTACTACGATAGCGACCTGTACGCCCATGTCTACCAGCTGCTTTATCTCCTGCACCACCTTGTTTACAGTGGCATCGTCGATGCCAACGTGCTTCTCTCCTGCCAGGGCTTCGCCGCTTATTTTGAGTACTACTCTTTTGTACTTTGTTTCCATATATTCCTCCCGGCAATAATCTGCCAAATGAAAGTATAACACAACAATATTGTTATTGGTATAATTTTAATCTGCAAAATAGCCCCGTAATATATGATTTCACGAACAATTCACATAAAAAGCCCTGCCATAAGGCAGGGCTTTGAGCTCATATATGCTCCCCCGGCTTAAGCCTGGAGATGACTATCATAAGAATGCCTGATGAAAAGCTGATATCAGCGCTTTCCTCCTCCCAGACATTGCTGGCTCCCAGAGGAAAACGGTTGCTGAGGCTGTAGCCCCGGCCGCTGAATTTGCAGCCTTCGATGGAAAGACCTTCAACTGCATCGCTCAGAGCGAAAAGGCTCAGGGACCAGCCATCCATCCTTGGAATGCTGTATTCGCCTGGGCAAAGGACCAGGATCTCGGTATCCCGTCCAAGTATTCTTGCCAGGCCTCCCTCTGAAACTATAAAGGCACCTGTCTGCATATTTGCTATGCTGTGATCCATTCTGCCGCCAAGGGCGCAGCAGATGCTTATGTCCCTACAACCCTTTTCAAGGGCTACCC
>JAEEPD010000008.1 GCA_016284575.1 Bacillota bacterium
GGCGATGGACCTGGTTATAGCCTGCCTTATCCACCATGTGGCATAGGTGGAGAACTTGAAGCCTCTTCTCCAGTCGAACTTGTCAACTGCCTTCATAAGGCCCAGATTGCCCTCCTGGATCAGATCCAGGAATGCCATGCCTCGGCCCACATAGCGCTTGGCGATGGAGACCACCAGTCTCAGGTTTGCATTGCAGAGCATGTCCTTGGCTTCCTTGTCCCCCTCCTCCATGCGCTTTGCCAGCTCCATCTCCTCGTCCGCATTCAGCAGCTGATAGGAGCCGATCTCCTTAAGATACATTCTTACAGGGTCATCAACAGTAAGACTTTTATGTAAATCTTCCAGATTATCCTCTTCAGCCTCGCTCACCAGGTCCTGAATATCGGCGTCGTTTTCCAGATCGTCGTCAGGCTCTATGTCCAGCACATCCTGAAGGTAGTCATCGTCCGCATCCGCGATGACGCTTATGCCGTTCTGCTCCAGCTCCTCGAAAAAGGCATCCTCTCTGTTTCCGTCGGCATTCATCTCGCTGAGGATCTCATTCACATCCTGCAGCTTTATCTCGCCGCTCTTCTTGGCCTTTTCCAGAGTCGCTGTAAACTGCTCAAGCTTCTTTTCGTTTGTCACATACTTCTCGAGTTGAAAATCCATTTTTACCCCTTTCCCGTCTGTCCGGCGGAAAATCTATTTTTTCTGCTGAGCTCCTGAAGCTCCAATGTTAACCTGTTTACGAGCTCCGGATCCGTGGATTCGTCGCTCATGGTGAGGATGTCCTTTATCTCCTCTATCCTTGCATCGATCCTGCGGCTGTTCAGCGTTCTTATGCATTCGCTGAAGGCCTTTTCATCGTCCTCGCCTGGCTGGACCTCCTGCATGATGTGGTTGAAATAATCCAGCTCATCGTAGTCCAGAGCATTTCTTACGGCTTCTATGTCGAAGTCCTCGCCCTCCCTGTACAGGGATTCAAAGGCGTTGAGTATTCCTATGCCGAGGCTGGTGGTGACTGCTCCTGGATAGTCCTTGAGCCTGATGAAGTAATCGCTTTTTATCATCATCAGACGCAGCAGGGTGCGCTCCAGTATGCTGGGCGGAGCCTCCGGCCTGTCGCTTTCCAGCTCCTCCTGCCTTGGGGGAACGGGCTTGATATCCGGCTCCTTTTGGGCTATGCCGCTGATCTCATCCCGCAGCGCCCCTTCGGATATTCTGTATTTTGACGAAATTATTTTTATGTAAACATCAGCCTCAACAGGCGAAAGCTCCTTAAGCACTCTTGCCGCCGCCCTGAAGAATTTGATGCTTTCATCGGTCTTGCGCACATCGTATTTCCTTGCGATGAGGGCCATCTTGTATTCCACATCCGGCAGGGATTTGTTCTTAACAAGATTGATAAACTCGTCTCTTCCGTGCTTTTGTATGTATTCGTCCGGATCCTTGCCGTCGTCCACGTGGAGCACCTTCACCTCCACTCCGGCGCCCCGCAGCACGTCTATGCCCCTGATGGCCGCCTTTATACCGGCGGCATCCGCGTCATAGCAGAGCACCACGCTGTGGGTGTAGCGCGAAAGCAGCTTCGCCTGCTCCGGCGTCAGTGCCGTTCCAAGAGTAGCCACAGCGTTCTTCACCCCGCCCTGATAGAGGCTGACCATGTCCATGTAGCCTTCCACCACAATGGCATAGCCCTCTTTTTGTATCTCCTGACGGGTCACATTCAGGCCATAGAGATTATTCTTCTTCTGAAACACCAGAGATTCCTGGGAATTCAGGTATTTGGGCTCTCCGTCCCCTATTATGCGCCCGCCGAAGCCTATCACCTTGCCCTGAGTATTGATTATAGGAAAGATGAGCCTGCTGCGGTATTTGTCGTAGATGCGTCCGCTCTTCTGGGATGCAGAGCTTAGTCCCAGCTCCAGCAGCATGTCCTTTGTGGCACCGGCCTTCATCAGCGCATCGGTCATCCCTGTCCAGCCATCGGAGGCATAGCCTATGCCGAAGGTTTTTGCAGTCTCCTCCGTCAGCTTTCGCTTCCCGAAGGCGTACTCCTGACCGGGATTTTTCCCTGTCCTGAGGTTGATGTAGAAGTATCTGGCTGACTGACGGTTGAGCTCGTAGTATGGATCCCGCTTCTTGCCCTGCTGGCTGTAGACCGTGTCTATCTGTATGCCGTACTGGGCAGCCAGCTTCTCAACAGCTTCGGGAAACTCCAGATTATAGTATTTTTCAGTAAAGGTGATGACATCCCCGTGAACGCCGCAGCCAAAGCAGTGATAGCTCTGCCGCTGCTCGGACACAACAAAAGAAGGTGTCTTCTCCTTGTGGAAGGGACAGCAGCCCTTCCAGTTGGCCCCTGTGCGCTTAAGGGGCACAACAGGAGAGATGACATCCACGATATTGCATCTGCTTTTTATCTCATCGATTGCCGAGCTGTAGGATTTCTGCGCCATCTTTACTCCAATAGTTTTTCTGTCGCTTTATATATACGGCTGATTTTGCAGATTTCCTTTTAACAAAAATAAAAAAAAACCGAGAACTATTTCTCGGTTTTATGCAAATTTTATCCGTTAATTTTTACTCCAGGCCTTTGGTATGAAAAGATTCTCATAGGCATTGATAGCGTAGCGGTCTGTCATGCCTGCGATATAGTCCTTGACCACCTCGGCAGTGCTGTCCATGTCAAGCTGAAGCCTTTCATCAGCCGGCAGCTCCTCGGGATGGGACAGATAATAGTCATAGAGACCCTTTATAAGGCTGCCGATCTTGTTCTGCTCCTCGTTTTCCTTTACCAGCGGGTTGAAGTATACGGCTTCGAACATGAAGTCCCTCAGCTTGTTCATGTACTGACCCATGACCGCAGACTGGACTATCTCTCTCTGGCCGTCGCTGCAGCGGACTATGTCCATGACCAGGTTGTTTATGCGTTCCCCGTGGCTGTGTCCCAGCACATCCAGGCAGTCCTTTGGCAGCACGCTCTGGGAGATGATGCCTGCTCTGATAGCATCGTCTATGTCGTGGTTAATATAGGCGATGCGGTCCGAGATCCGCACCACAGCGCCCTCCATCGTATATGGCTTGTTGGGTCCTGAATGGTTCACGATCCCGTCCCTTACCTCCATGCTCAGGTTCATGGGCTTGCCGTTTCTTCTCTTTTCCAGCTCGTCCACCACCCTGAGGCTCTGCAGATTGTGGGAAAAGCCGCCGGGATGGATCTCGTTCAGGAAGCGCTCTCCTGCATGGCCAAAGGGCGTGTGACCCAGGTCGTGCCCCATGGCGATGGCCTCCGTAAGATCTTCGTTCAGGTTCAGGGCACGGGAAATGGTCCTTGCTATCTGAGACACCTCCAGGGTGTGGGTCAGCCGCGTGGAAAAATGGTCACCCTCCGGGGCCATGAAGACCTGCGTCTTGTGCATGAGCCGGCGGAAGGCCTTGCAGTGTATGATGCGGTCCCTGTCCCGCTGATATATGGTCCTGAAATCGTCAGGCTCCTCTTCTATGAGCCTTCCCCCGCTCTCCGCCGCCTTTGCAGCATAGGGCGACAGCAGCTCCAGCTCTCTTCTTTCCAGTTCTTCTCTGAGTACCATATCGGTCCGCCCTGTTATTTATTCTTTTTGAACTCGTAGAAATCGTTCATGTCAAGATTGTCATAAACCACCTCTACAGGGTCGTAGCCCGCCTTTTCAAGCTCGTCAGCTATGGCCTCAGCCACCTTAGCCTGCATTTGGGGTGTACGCTTTTTCCATGAGATCCAGACCATTGCTGAATGTTCATCCACTTCCCCTCCGCGGATAAATATGGCCCCGCTGTATTCTGCCACGATATAGTCCACCGGGACTTCAATAATTGCTGCGACCCTTTCGCTGATGGGCTTAGCAAGCTTTACATAGTTTTCTTTGGATACGTTTTTAAAAATGAGTTGAGGCATTTTTTACTCCTTGAAACAATTAAATACTTACGCGTCTGTGGACCCGAAGCCGCCGTGCCTTTCGCCTTCTGCAGCGTCGCTTTCCGTTATCCCGAAGGGAACGAAGATGCCCTGGGCGAAGGCCTTTCCCGCTGGGATCTCCAGGGTCTTTTCCGTATTGCTGTCATTGGTTATCTGGATAAGTATGTGACCCTGATTGTCCGCATAATAATAGTCGGAGTCTATGACCCCCACCGTATTGTCCAGCTGCAGTCTGTACTTAAAGCCCAGCCCGGACTTGGGCATAATAAGCAGCACCCAGCCCTCGGCTATTCTGCAGCGAAGGCCTGTGGCTATCCTTACGCTCTTCCCCGGGGTCAGAACTATATCCACCGGAGTTTTTATGTCATAACCTGCGGAACCCGCCGTCGCCCTCACGGGCAGCTCCGGCGTAAAATCCAGCCCTTCGACTATCTCAAATTCAGCAATTCTCTGCATTATAAGCTCCTTTATCATAAAGATTCTGTTAATGCAAAAAGCGGGCACTTTTTGTACCCGCTTATTTTATCACATTATCTATTTTCTGTAAAACACTAATGTGCTGCTCAAGGAGCTGTAAGTCAGCTTACTGCGCCTTGATGATGGGGGTGTTCTCCAGACCCTTTCTGGAAAGGTTCACGCGGCCCTGATCGTCGATCTCGACGCACTTTACAGTGACGGTGTCGCCGACAGCCAGAACATCCTCCACCTTCTCAACTCTCTCCTTGGAGATCTTGGAAATGTGGAGCAGACCGTCCTTGCCGGGAAGAACTTCCACGAAGGCTCCGAACTGCATCAGCCTTACGACCTTGCCGGTGTAGACCTTCCCAACCTCGACATCTGCAGTGACAAGCTCGATCTCAGCCTTGGCAGCCTCAGCTGCAGCAAGATCGGGAGCTGCGATGTATACCAGACCAGTATCGTCGATGTCGATCTTGGCGCCGGTCTTCTCGATGATGCTGTTGATGGTCTTGCCGCCGGTACCGATGACCAGTCTGATCTTATCGGTGGGAACGGTCATGGAGATGATCCTGGGAGCGTACTTGGAGAGCTCGGGCTTGGGCTCGGGCAGCACATCAAGCATCTGCTTCATGATGTACATTCTGCCTTCCTTTGCCTGCTTCAGAGCGTCCTCAAGGATCTGTCTGGAAAGACCGTGGACCTTGATATCCATCTGGATGGCGGTAACGCCTTCAGAGGTGCCTGCCACCTTGAAGTCCATGTCGCCCAGGAAGTCCTCCATGCCCTGGATATCGGACAGGATGGCCATCTTGGAGCTGCCGTCCTCCTCAACTCTTTCGATGAGGCCCATGGCGATACCCGCAACGGGGCTCTTGATGGGAACGCCTGCATCCATAAGAGCAAGGGTGGAGCCGCATACGGAAGCCTGGGAGGTGGAGCCGTTGGAGCTCAGTACCTCAGAGACCACTCTGATGGCATAGGGGAAGTCCTCAACGCTGGGGAGCACGGGGACCAGAGCTCTCTCTGCAAGAGCGCCGTGGCCGATCTCTCTGCGTCCGGGTCCTCTTAAGGGCTTAGCCTCTCCGGTGCTGTAGCCGGGGAAGTTGTACTGGTGCATGTATCTCTTTTCGGTGTTCTCGTCAAGACCGTCCAGGGACTGTGCATCGCCGATGGTGCCCAGTGTGCAGACGGAGAGGACCTGTGTCTGGCCTCTCTTGAAGAGTCCGCTGCCGTGGGTTCTGGGAAGAACGCCGTTGCCAACCCAGATGGGTCTGATCTCGTCCAGCTTTCTGTTGTCAGGACGGATGCCCTCGTCCAGGATCATTGCGCGGACCTGTTCCTTTGTGATGTTGTAAAGGATGCTGTCGATATCCTTGCCAAACTCGGGATACACCTCTGCGAAGTGCTCCTTGGTCTCCTTCTCAACTGCGTCCATATTATCCAGGCGCTGGAGCTTGTCGGAGTTCAGGATGGCATCGCGCATCTTGGGAGTTGCATATTCGCGTACAGCTGCATCCACCTCAGCATCGGGCTTCCAGAAATCCAGCTGCAGCTTGGGCTTGCCTACCTCGGCCACGATCTCCTCGATGAAGAGGCAGATCTTCTTGATCTCCTCGTGGGCGAACATGATGGCATCCAGCATCTCCATCTCGGGAACTTCCTTTGCACCGGCTTCCACCATCATGATGGCTTCCTTGGTGCCTGCAACGTACATGCTGATGTCGGAGGCAGCTCTCTGCTCCAGTGTGGGGTTGATCACCAGTCTGCCGTCAACTCTTCCGACGATGACAGAGCCTGTGGGACCGTCCCAGGGAATATCAGAAATAGCCAGAGCCACGGAGGAGCCGATCATTGCGCAGAATTCGGGAGCGCAGTCGGGATCGATGCTCAGAGTTGTGGCGGTGACCTCTACATCGTTGTAGAAGCCCTTCGGAAACAGGGGGCGCAGGGGTCTGTCCATAAGTCTGCTCTTGAGAGTGGCGCTCTCGGTGGGTCTGCCCTCTCTCTTGATGAAGCCGCCGGGGATCTTGCCTACGGCGTACATCTTTTCCTCGTAGTCGCAGGACAGGGGGAAGAAGTCGATGCCTTCTCTCGGGGTCTTGGACATGCAGGCGGTGCAGTTAACGACGGTGTCGCCGTACTTTACCCATACCTGACCATTGGCCTGCTCGCAGACCTTGCCGATCTCCAGTTCCAGGAGTCTGCCGCCTACAGCGGCTCTGAATGTTTTGTAGCCTAATTCGTCAAATGTCATTTTTTTCTTTCCTCATACACTAACATTACGATTTTCATCGTAGAAAATAAACAACGCGGGACCTTGGGCCCCGCGAAAATACCTTTTTATTATCTTCTCAGACCGAGACGAGCGATGATGCTTCTGTAGCGTTCGATATCCTTGGCTCTCAGATAAGCGAGAAGATTTCTTCTGTGTCCTACCATCTTCAGCAGGCCTCTTCTGGAGTGATTGTCGTTCTTGTTGTTCTTCAGATGCTCGGTGAGCTCGTTGATCCTGTAGGTAAGAATGGCAACCTGGACCTCGGGGGAACCGGTGTCGCCTTCGTGAGTAGCATACTCTTTAATGATTTCCTGTTTCTTTTCGGTTGTAAGCATTTTAATTTCTCCTTTTTCTTAAATACGCTTCCCGCTCAGGCTGCCGTCGGAGTGATCGGCGGTCCGGGCCGGAAGTAAATCGACTGTGGTATAATAGCACAGAGCCCTACGTTTGTAAAGCGGAAAAATGCTGAAAATCAAGGTTTTTTCAAGATCTTCAGGACAGCTTCACATTGCTGTCTTTTTTGAACTCCGGTGTCCTCTGTCTGCCGGCGCGGTCGCTGTCTATTTTGCTGAAAAGCTCCTTAAGGGCTTCAGTGGCCTGTCTGGCAACGCCCTCGTTCATGACCAGAGTTTCAACCTCCTCCGTGAGCTTTCCGCCCTTGCCATCGGGATGGGAAACCACGAAAGTGATGAAGCATTCACTGCCTGTCATATTGATCTGAAATCCATTAACATATTTCATTTACTGTCAACCTCCTTTATTTTTAAGGAATAATTAAGCTATCATCCTTAAAGCTGCGACCGGTAAATTTTATGTATGAGGCCTCATCGCCTTCGGCGATAAAGTGCCTCAGCTCCGTGCTTGATGCGGTGACCCCGTCGATCCTGTACTCTCTGCTGACGGATATGGAAAAGCCGTATTTCCTGCCCAGCGCCCTCAGCTCCTTCGGACTGCCAGAGGCCTTGTAGCCGAAGCTGTAATTGAAGCCGCAGAAGGCATGGACCATATCCATATTGTCCACGATCAACTCCTTTACGAAGCGCTCCGGGCTCATTTCCATTATATCACGGGTAAAGGTCGGCGCGATGAGTATATCTATACCAAGCTGTTCCAGAATCTCAGCCTTACGTTCCTCGGAAAGGATACGTCTGACAGTTCCCTCGCCCTTTATCACATCCAGCGGATGGTTTGAAAAGCTGAAGACCGCAGCCCTGCAGCCCTTTTCCTCAGCAAGCTTCGCGCAGCGCTTTATGAGCCTCTGGTGGCCCTTGTGAAGGCCGTCGAAGCTGCCGAGAGCAACGCAGAGGGGCCCAAGCTCCTTTAAATTTTCAAGTTTATTGATTATTATCATTAAAACCGGTTATCCGATGACCTTTTCAGGTATAAATACTGTTCTGTCTCCCTGAAGGGACACTCTGGCAGTGCCTATAAAGCTGTGCTGGCCGTAAACGGCACAGATATCCCCTTCAGAATACATATCTGAAGCATTTCTGTAGAAGGAAAGACCGTTCATGAAGGCCTTAGTGCGCTCTTCAGAAGGCGTATCTGCTCTTTTCAGGCTTTTAACCGCCAGCTCCATGGGCAGAAGATGCATTTCCACCGCTTCAGGACCCGCAGAAAGCTCCTCTAATGTTACTGCGTCGGCCAGATCCAAGCCTCCGCTGGCGGTCCTCAGAAGAAAGCTCATGACTGCGCCTGTCCCAAGCCTTTCCCCAAGATCCGCACAGATGGTCCGAACATAGGTGCCCCTGCTGCAGGCCAGAGAAAAGCACAGCTCTCCCCTTTCCTCGGAGTAGCTCACAAGCCTTATGCTTCTTATGGTGACCCGTCTCGGCTCCAGACTGAATTCAGCCCCGGCCCTTGCCAGGTCGTAGGCCCTTTTTCCATTCACCTTAAGGGCCGAATACTTTGGCGGAAGCTGAAGGATATCTCCTTCAAAGGCCTTTAGCGCATCCCTTACAGCCGCCTCTGAGGGCATCGCGGCTCCTGTGCTCCTGACCTCGCCCCAGATATCCTGGGTGTCGCTCTCAAAGCCGAAGCGGCATTTGCAGAAATACTTCTTTCCTGCGCTCTCCATATACTCGATGAGCCTGGTGGCCTTACCGAGAGCTATGGGAAGTACTCCCGCAGCGTTCGGATCCAGGGTACCGCCATGACCTGTCTTTTTCTCCCCGCTGAAGCGGCGCAGATTCATGACGCAGTCGTTTGAGCTCATAGCAGCCGGTTTGAGAAGATTTATAAGGCCGTTCATATATTTTCCCGCAAAGAGGCAGAAAACGCGTCTAAGACCCCTCTGAGAGCCTCACAGGCCCCTTCCAGAGGCAGATCTATCTGTCCTCCGGCAGCTCTTAAGTGGCCGCCGCCTGCAAACTGCACCGCAATGCTCCTGACATCTGCATATTCCTTTGCCCGAAGGCTCAGCTTAAAGCTTCCCGGTTTTCTCTCCTTAAGGAGAGCCGCCACCTCCACGCCCTCTATGGAGCGCATCACATTGATGGCGTTCTCACAGTATTCGGGAAGGGCCTCAAGTGCCTCAAGATCTGCCAGAGTTATATAGGACATTGCTATCCTTCCCTCTGCCAGAAATTCAGCCCGCTCAAGAGCCAGGGCATCCACCTTCAGCTGGGCAAGGGGCTTGTTGTCAAAAACCTCAGTGGCGATTTTTGAGTATTCCGCCCCCAGCTCCACCAGCTCCGCCGCAGCATGAAAGCTCTCGGCGCCGGTGCTGTCGTACTTGAAGCCGCCGGTGTCGGTCAGGATAGCCGTATAAAGAGCATTGGCTATGTCCCTGTCCATCAGCCCCGGGTCCATGGTCTTTATAAGATCGAAGACCAGCAGTCCAGCCGACGATGCAGTGGGCTCCACAAGGCAGGGCTCGCAGAAGCCTCCGCTGGGCATGTGATGGTCTATCACAAGCATGGCGGGTGCCTTTCGGAAGATATCCACCCTCTTCTCCAGCCTGTCCCAGCTTCCCAGGTCCACAGCTATGCTCAGGTCCTGATCGTAGGGTACCTGGCTGCAGAATACGCCAAGATCCAGAAAGCTCAGGTAATCCGGCATTTTGTCCTCAAGAAGCACCCAGGCCTCCCTGCCCATTTTCCGCAGAACAAGACAAAGAGCCGCAGCAGATCCTGCAGCGTCTCCGTCCATGTTTGTGTGTGTAAATATCAGTACTCGGCGGGAGCCCTTAATCATGTCAATGATGGGCCCCCAGTTTCTGTTGCTCATCTAGAAATCGTCCTCTTCGGCTTCCTCTTCCACCGGCTTTATGTCCAGGCTGTCGAGGATGGCGTCCATTTTCTGTCCGTACTCGAAGGAAGAATCGAATCTGAATATGAGCTCAGGCACGTAACGCACCTTCATATTCTTGCCTATCTCACTGCGGATGAAGCCGCTGCTGCGCTCGAAGGCCTTCAGTATCTCCTTCTTTTCCTCTTCCCCGTATTCCTCACCGGGCCTGTAGGAGAGAGCCGTAATGTAAAGGGTGGCATAGCTGCCGTCGCCGGAGACCTCGCAGTCGGAGACTGCGATCATCCCCTTAAAGCGGGGGTCCTTGAGCTTTCCGAAGAGCAGCAGCTCGCCTACTATCTTTTTGATCTCCTCAGCCATGCGCTGAGGCCTGTGACTTCTTCCCATTAATCCCTCTTAACTTCCTGCATCTCGTAGGCTTCGAAGATATCGCCATCCTTGATGTCGTTGAATTTTTCGAGACCGATGCCGCATTCGTAGCCCTGGTTGACCTCGCGGGCGTCATCCTTGAAGCGCTTCAGAGAAGCGATCTCGCCCTCGTGGATAACTATGCCGTCGCGGACCACGCGGATCTTGGCGCTTCTGGTGATCTTGCCCTCGGTAACGTAGGCGCCCGCGATGGTGCCCACATTGGAGATCTTGTAGGTGGTGCGGACTTCGACCTTGCCCAGGATGACCTCTTTGAACTCGGGATCCAGCATGCCCTTCATAGCAGCCTCGATATCGTCTATGATCTCGTAGATTATGCGGTAGGTACGAATCTCCACGCCCTGCTGGTCCGCCATAGCCTGAACTGCTGTGGAGGGACGCACGTTGAAGCCGATGATTACGGCGTTGGAAGTGCCTGCCAGCACGACGTCGGACTCGTTGATGGTGCCTACGCCGCTGTGGATGATGCGTACGCGTACGTTTTCGTTATGCAGCTTTTCCAGCGACTGCTCCAGAGCGCCTACGGAGCCCTGAACGTCTGCCTTTACGATGAGGTTCAGCTCCTTTATGTCGCCCTCGGAGATCTGGCTGAAGAGCTTCTCCAGAGAAACAGCGCTGGACTTGGCCATGATGTCCTCTCTGAGTTTTTCCTTTCTCTTTTCGGAGATCTCGCGGGCAGTGCGCTCGTCCTTTACCATGTAGAACTCGTCACCTGCTTCGGGAACGTCTGTAAGACCTGTGATCTCCACTGCCCTTGCGGGGCCTGCCTTCTTGATCTGCTCGCCCTTGGGGTTGGTCATTACACGGACACGGCCTGCAGCAGTACCTGCCACGATGGCTGCGCCTGCCTGCAGAGTGCCGTTCATTATAAGCAGTGTTGCAACAGGACCTCTGGTCTTGTCCAGTCTTGCTTCGATAACGGTACCGCTGGCCAGTCTGTTGGGATTGGCCTTAAGATCCAGTACCTCTGCCTGCAGCAGTATCATCTCCAGCAGCTCCTGAATACCCATACCGGTCTTGGCGGACACGGGAACGGAGATGACGTCGCCGCCCCAGTCCTCAACCAGTATTCCGTTCTGGGAGAGGTCGGTCTTTACTCTGTCCGGATTGGCGCCGGGCTTATCCATCTTGTTGATAGCAACGATGATGGGAACGCCTGCAGCCTTGGCATGGCTGATGGATTCTATGGTCTGAGGCATTACGGAGTCGTCGGCTGCAACCACCAGCACGGCGATATCTGTAACGTGAGCGCCTCTTGCACGCATGGCGGTGAAGGCCTCGTGGCCCGGGGTGTCCAGGAACACGATGTGCTGACCGTTGACTTCGATCTCAGATGCACCGATGTGCTGGGTGATGCCGCCGGCCTCGCCTGCGGTGACGTTGGTGCTTCTGATGGCATCCAGCAGGGAGGTCTTGCCGTGGTCTACGTGGCCCATAACGGTGACGATGGGAGCTCTGGGCTTAAGATCGGACTCTCTGTCCTCGCTCTTGTCGATGCCCTCCTCCTCTTCGATCTCCTCAGCCTTGTTGACCATAACGCTTACGCCAAGCTCCATGCCCAGCAGCACTGCGGTCTCCTCGTCCAGGTTCTGGTTGATGTTTGCCATGATACCCATCTTCATCAGGGCCATGATGGCCTCTGAGGTGGATTTTTCTATCTGTTCGCAGAAGCCTGCAACAGTGATGGGAACATTGATGACGTAGCTGCCGGTCTGGGCTGCTTCCATCATGAGCTCCTCCTCGGCTGTGGGGCCAAGGTCCACTCTTTCCTTGTACTTGCTGTGCTTCTTCTTTATGGTCCTGGAGAGGTCGGTCTGGACTTCGTCCATCATGTAATCTCTCTTGTCCTTATCCTTTTCCTTGCCCTTCTTGCCGAAGTCCTTCTTTCCGCCCTTGCCGCTGCGGTCAGCCGCTGCAGGCTGGCTGCTGAAGGAAGCGGATCTTCCGGGAGCAGAGCTTCCCTGCTGGCTGCTCTGCGGCTTTCTGCCGGTGAATTCCTTGGGCTTTCTGTCTGTAGGCTTGCCTGTGCCTTCTCTGCCCTGCTGAGCGTTTCTGCCCTGAGGCTTTGCGTCCTTCTTCTGGGTATTCTTCTTGGGCTGTACAGGCTTCCTTTCAGGAGCAGGCTCATCTGCTGCGCGCCTGATTATCTTTACACCAATGCCGGGGGTGTAATCAACAGGAGCAGCAGGCTTTTCCTCAGCCTTTTTCTGCTCGGGTTCAGACTTTTTAGGCTCTTCTGCAGCCTCTGCCTTCTCTTCAGCCTTGGGTTCAGCTTCCTTTTCGGGAGCCTTTTCTTCCTTCTTTACAGGCTTTTCTGCCTTTTTAGCTGGCTTTTCAGCTTTTTCCTCAGCCTTCTCTTCTGCTTTTTCTTCAGCAGCCTTCTTTGCCTTCTTCTCGGGCTTAGGAGCTTCAGGCTCTGCCTGGCTTATGATCTTCAGCTTCTGACCGGTCTCATATTCGAAAGGCTGTGCCTGTGGCTCGTCTGCCTTTGCAGGCTTTTCGGCTTCCTTTACGGGAGCCTTTTCGCTTTCCTGAACAGGAGCGGGGCTCTCAGGAGCGCTTACTCTGATCTCTTCAGTCTCTGCAGGCTTTGCAGCTTCTTCAGGCTTAGCCTCTTCCTTCTGATTCTGAGCGACTTCGCTCTTCCTGAGAGGAACAGCGCCTTGGGGCACAACTCTCTTAGGCATGGGCTTGCCAAAGGGGCTTGCCGGCCCTGAGGATGCAGAGGATGAAGACTTGGGCATGGGCTTAGCCGCAGGCGGAACTGCAGCCTGAGTCCTTGTCTGAGTCTGAGCTGGCTTGGTCTGAGCAGACTGAGCGGACTTTCTTGCCGCCGCCTGCGCCTTTTTTGCTCTCTGCTTCTGAGCTTCGATGATGGCAATATCAACAGCCTTTATCTCTACCTTGGAAGCATTTGCATCCTTTCCGCTGTCCTTGCGGGGCTGGGCTTTTACGATTTTTGTTTCAGTTTTCTTAGTGGTATCCGGCATTATATCACCTCCGAATTATTGTTATCGTCTCTGTATTGTGCGATCTCTGTCTTGAGCTCTTCAAGCTCTTCGCGGCTTACG
>JAEEPD010000063.1 GCA_016284575.1 Bacillota bacterium
GAGAGGCCATCCTTACCGCCGAAGGTAAGAAGCAGAGCGCCATCACCCTGGCAGAAGGTGAAAAGGAAGCCGCGATCCTCAGAGCTGAGGCTGTAAAGCAGCAGCGCATCAGGGAAGCCGAAGGTGAAGCCGAAGCTCTTCTGGCAGTTCAGAAGGCAAAGGCTGAAGCCATCAAGCTGATCAACGAGGCCAACCCCGGCGACGGCTACATGAAGCTGAAGAGCTTTGAGACCGCCGAGAAGATGGCTGATGGTCAGGCTACAAAGATCATCGTTCCCTCCGACATCGCCAATCTTGCAGGCACCATAGCCGCAGTAAAGGAAAGCGTAAAGTAGCACACGAAAAGAGGACGATATCATGACAGCATTATCCAGCTTTTTAGCCTCTATATTCTGGATGGTCCTGATCCTCGGCTTGTTAAACAAATTCTCAAGAAAAAAGAACAACAACTGGAGCCGCACCCCCAGAAGCAGCGCGGAGCAGCAGGCTGAAAGGATAAGAGCTGCCGCGGAGCAGAGCAGCCCCCAGGCAGGGGCACCGAATCCGGCCTTTAGAATGCCGCCCGCCGCATCAAAGGGTGCATCAAGAACCAGATTCGCAAACGATGTGGACAGCTATTCCAGCACCGATGTCTCCGGCCTTGACAGAAGTCTTGCCAAGGACAGAGGCCGCAAGAGCCTCAGAGATCTGACAGCCTTCTTCGGCGAGGACCGGAAAAACGACTGGATGGCCCGCCAGCTGAGGGAGGAAGCCCGCATCAAGAGGATGGGCTCAGGCACAGATCTTGGAGCAGCCCACGACGCGGACTGCGATGCAGCGGAGCTTAAGGCTGAGCACCGCAAGGTCCACCTGGACGCCGTAGACAGCGGCGAGCCCGGCCGCATCCTGAAGATGCAGCAGAAAAAAAGAGGCTACTAAAAACAAAAGAGACCCCTTTCGTCAGACCGGATCTGATGAAAGGGGCTTTTTTTCATGCCCTATTCGGCGCTCTTGAGGCTTTCGACCATGTTTATCTTCTTCATTCTGAAGTGAGCCATAACATTGACTATCACAGAGAACAAAGTGGTGAGCACGGCGGCATATACATAGCACATGGGATTGGTGTCGCGGCCGAACATCATAAGCTCGATCTCCACCGAATGCACCAGCCACACGTGGAGCACGTGGCCCCCCAGTATGCCGAGCGCTATGCCTATGATGGTCAGGATTATGTTCTCCCTGTAGATGTAGGCTGACACCTCCCCATCGTAAAAGCCAAGGACCTTGATGGTAGCCAGCTCCCGCTGGCGCTCCGTGATGTTGATGTTCGAAAGATTGTAGAGCACCACGATGGCCAGAGCTGCGGCGCAGAGGATCACTATAATGACCACGAAATCTATGCGCTCCATGGAGCCCAGGTAGGTGTCCTTTATATCCGCAACCCGGCTGGTGCCGCTGGCGCCCTCCATTTTCATGAAGCGCTCGAAAATGCGGCTGCAGAGCTCCTCCTCGTTGTTTTCAAGCACCAGCTGGTAGATGTTCGGCTCCGCCTCCTTGCCGAAGGCCTCCTTGTAGGTGGCCGGGGTCATATAGATAAAGTGGGCCAGATAGTGTTCGTTGATGCCCTGAACCGTCAGCTGGCTGCGGCCGCCGGAATCCACCGTAAAGCTGTCGCCGGCCTTGACCCCTAAAAGCTCCGAAAGCTTCTGATTTATGATGACGCCCCCGTCCTTAAGCTCCAGAGGCTCCCTGGTCCCAAGAACGTGAAGATCTACAAAACGGCTCAGATCCTCCGGGTCGCAGACCTGGATGTAGGCCGTGGTCTGATAATGACTGGTCTCTGCGGTGACGGAGTTCATGTAGCAGGGCATCACGTCCGTTATGCCCTCCTGATTGTAGATGAAGTCCTCGATCCTCTGCCTGTCCTCCTCGATCATGTCCTTGCTGACGCTCAGCTGGGCCTGATAGCGGAACAGCTCGTCGTACTGGCGGCTCATGGTGGCCAGCAGAGAGTAGCGAAGGCCAAAGCCCGCGATTATGAGGGCCGTGCAGCCTCCTATGCCTATGACTGTCATCCAGAAGCGCTTCTGATAGCGGAAGAGGTTCCTTGCGGTGAGCTTTTGGAAAAAGCCAAGGCGCTTCCAGAGGGGCCTGATGTATTCAAGGAAGACTCTCTTGCCTGCCGCAGGCGCCTTGGGGCGCATCAGCTGGGCAGGGACCTCCCTGAGGGTGGATATGCAGGCCCAGAGGGTGGCAAGGGTGGTGCAGGCGACAGCCGCGATGACCGATGACGCGGAAAGACCGGTGAACTGCCTCAGGGTCAGGCTGGGGACCTCGTACATGATCTGCCACGCAGTGAAGATCATCGTCGGGAACAGTATATACCCTATCAGGAGGCCCAGAATTGCCCCTATAAGCGCCGGAAGAGCGCCGTAGGTCAAATACTTCATTGAGATAGCAAAACGGCTGTATCCGAGGGCTTTAAGGCTTCCTATCTGTATGCGCTGATCGTCCACCATGCGGGTCATGGTGGTGAGGCACACAAGAGCTGCCACCAGGAAGAACAGAAGGGGGAACACGCTGGCCAGGTTTGCC
>JAEEPD010000009.1 GCA_016284575.1 Bacillota bacterium
GGTGCTTACGGAAAGCTCTGCGCAGCTGTCAAAAAAGCCGCTCCCGATCTCAAAGCCGCTGCTCACGTCCGATGAACTGAGCTTCCGGACAACTACATATACCCCACTGCCGGATCCGCTTCCACCGCTGCTTCCGGGCGGAACATAGCCGGCCGGAGCGGAGGACGGATTTACCATATAGTTTTCGATATAGTTTCTTTTTATGCTTATATCACTGGAGGCATAGGAAAAATAATCTCCCGCTTCGTAGAAATCGTAATAGTCGGCCAGCTGATCATTGACTCCCTGAACGATGTACCGGTTCAGATGATCCATATCATATTCCGGATCATCCGGATCGTACCAGCTGTAGTATTCTTCGGTGAATGCGTCCCAGTCGGTCAGCTCTGTGCCGTTTTCCTCATACTCCCAGGCAGCGAAATCCGCGTCCGCCTGCATCCCCTGGTAGAGAGACTCTGCGTCCGTCAGAGTCTCATTGGGGAAGCCGTCGGGTATGCTTATTGCTGGGAGCTCCTTGTCCCGGTAGATCGCAGCCAGGAGCTTATCGAACTCGGCCGCGATATCTTCATCGCTCAGCTGGATAACGCCTTCGCCGGAGCTCTGCCCCGCCGAAACTGACGCGTCATACTGCACCACCGCATACCAGTCGCCGTCTCCAAACAGCGACGAGGACGGCTTGTCCGCCGTTATGGCTGTGCCGCTGTCGGTCCACTGCACCGAGGGAGCATAGCCCTCAGATCCACTGAATATCTCGATGTTTATGCTGTCCTTGGGAAAGGAGGCATCGTAGCTGACGCTCCAGTTGCCCGCGGCGGACACTGCCGGTGTACCTGACAGCACCATGCTTATGCATAGAAGCAGTGAAACAAGCCTTTTCATAGTTTTCTCCTTCTTATAACTCAAAAGACGGACCTGCCCAAGGACCTGCAAGCTGCAGAAAAGCTGACCTTCATGACAGCCGTCCTTTTTATACAATTTGCATTGTAAAATAAAAACAGTCCCATGGGTATGGGACTGCAGTCCTATATAAAGCAGTTTAAGTCCTATATTGCAGGCAAAGGACAGCGACAGGTGCCTATTGCCCCAGCAGCTTTTCCTCCAGCTCCTCCTTGCTTTTAACCTCCAGCTTGGAGAAGATCTTCGAGATGTGATTCTTTACCGTGGATTCGGATATGAACAGCTCCTCCGCTATCTTCTGACGCTTCTTGCCCTTAAGGTATTCCCTCAATATGTCCAGCTCCCTGTCGGTCAGCACATCCAGCCTTCTGGCCTGATCCACCATTTCTGAGACCATCTCATCCATGGGGAATTCAAGCAGGTCTGCCTCGGGAGCATCAACTGATCCGTGAGCATCACCAGCCTCGCCTTCGGCTGTTTCAGGCTCACCTGGCTTCTGTCCGGCTTTTCTGATGAAGAGCGACGCTATCAGCAGGATGCAGACTCCGCCGCCGGAAAGCACCCAGCCGAGGGCCTTTCCGTCCATGCCGCGGTCCCCTTTTATGGTATTCTCCCCCGCGTACAGAGTCTGCTTCACATCGGAATAACGGCCAAGAGCCACCCTCCCGGCCACAGCCTCAGGCACCGCATCTCCCATGCGGGAATCGTTCACCACATTGCAGTTCTCGCCGTTAACCAGAGCCGGATCCACAGCATCATCCTGTATGCGGCAGGCTATGAAATCGACCCTTCCATCTCTGCCTATGGATGTGGCAGGATCCTCAGTGGCTATGGGATGGTACTTAAGGTGCTCCCCGTCCGGAGAGCTGTTGCCGCTGAAGGTGCAGAAGCTGAATTCAACTGTGCCTGTGGGCTTTCCAATGTTTATCTGGTCTGCAGGCCAGACCATTATGGCGCCCTCCAGCTCATCCGCCGAATTCCCCTCGAAGATGCAGTTGGTGACGTAAACAGGGCCGCTCTCGGAGCTGCCGATTATCATCCCGCCGCCGTATTCAAGGGCATGATTATTTCTTATGACGCTGTCAGACAGCAGCAGACTGCAGCCTGAGACGGACATGCCTCCGCCATTGATAGCCGTATTGCCCTCGATCCGGCAGCCGCTCATCACGGCATCGGATTTTGACAGAGCCAGTCCGCCTCCCGAATGGGTGAATATGCTTTTTTCTCCGTAGACGACTCTTTCGTTGTTCAAGACCTGAAGGCCGGATATCTCAGCGTTCACGCCGCCTATTATCAGGGCGTTGGTGTGAAGGAGGTTCTTCTCCACCACCGTGTCCCGCAGCTCCAGGGACGCGCCGTTAGCGTTGATCCATAATGCTCCCCTCTCGCAGATGTTCTTGGAGAAGGTACAGCCTCTTATGCTGCAGGAGGAGGCTTTGCCTATGCCTTCGGCAGCGTAATTCACATAAAGGGCCGGGTACAGCTGCCTGCAGTAGCGGGTAACTATACAGTTCTCCAGGCTGAGCTCAAGAAAGCCATTGGCTGTAAGTGCCGCCTTGTCTTCTCTGTCTCCATGGAAGTCCCCGAAGGACTCTGCCTTCTGAGGGTCCCCATCAGGCATCTCATAGCAGCCGTCGAATATCAGGTTTCTGAAGCTTACATTGATGAGTCCGCTCTCGCTTTCGCCGCCTGTGACGACAAAGTGGGCCTTTGTAAGGGTGGACTGCTGCGGCCTTCCTATGATTGCCACGCTGTGAGCTATCTCCACATAGATGTCGGCTTCGTCGAATGCGATGTCGTCCACATATATTTCGGCCTGCTTCTCTGCCAGGGCCTTGGTCAGCTCTGCCCGGGTGCTGATGTACACCGGAGCAGCCTCATCC
>JAEEPD010000064.1 GCA_016284575.1 Bacillota bacterium
AGCCCGAGAACGAGGTGGCAAGAAAGTTGTACGCCTCATTCGGTTTTGAAGAGACGGGTGAAATGTGCGATGACGAGATCGTCGCCGTATTGAAGCTCTGAATCGTCCGGGCAAATCTGGATCTGACGAGGTGAGGTAAATGGACAAAACAGAAGAAAAAGCGATATTCGACAGGGCAACGGAAAAGCTCGATCTATACGTTCCGTTCTGTCTTGAGGACGGCTACGTTGACGATGCAAGAGAGTTCCTTAAGCCTGGCGGTCAATACGTCAGATTTGCCGTGAAGGAGTTTATGAAAGAATTGCTCTTCGAACTGATCAGGCCCGTAGGAGAATGGACGAAGGATCCATACTATATCGATTTGGCCCCGGTCTACGAAACGGTAAAGAAGGAACTCGCAGATCATTTTGAGGTCAGGCACGGGCTCGAAGAATATATTTTCTCCGAATTCGTCTCCGTAAAGATAAACGATATCCTTTCTTTCGATCTTCTGAGGGGACACCACGCGTTCTCTATCGTCGGGATAAGAGTCAATGGACTCTGGGACGATGACGATAGCGACTGGATGGGGTACGTTGCCGAGAAAACAGACGATGAGCTGCTTGAGTGTCAGGCGAACGGAGACTGCGAAAGATGTTCCGCGTACTTCTTCCCGGATCAGACGACCGAGTTCTGCCGCGTGGCTGAGTACGTCTATGACAATATCGGCCGCTTCACTGAGATCGCGGAAGAAAAGGCTCTCGAGGAGAGAAAAAAGTATAACCTTTGAATCCCGGGGCAACGGGTGTATTTATGGAAAAGATAGAAAAGTATATAAACTGCAAAAAAGAGGACGTGCAGGAGGATCTCAACGACAGAGTCAGCCGGCTCGCCGTCGAGCTGAACAACGCCTACTATAAAGATGGCAATTATCCATTTGAAGACGTTCACGACGGATTCATACGCAGAATGGAAGCGCTGTACGAGGAGTATGATATCCCGGTAAGCCCTGTCCTGGAAGAAGCGATCGATGCGCTTCAAAAAGAAAGCGAAAAGAAGAAAGACGATAAATACAAGGATCTCGATCCTGAAGAGAGAATGTTTTACGAAAATCTCGATCAGTATGAAAAGATCGTCGGCAGCTCGGCTGTGAAATACGGAGCGGAAGAGGAAAGGGAGTATCTGAGCCCGGACGGAGGCTTCGTGAAAAACTGCATGACGTCGTTTGTAAAAGATTTAGTATATTCGCAAAGCGGACTGTATCACGACAGCGAGCTTTGGGAGGACGACGGTTACGAGGTCGATCTGGATAAAGCTTACGAAGAGATCAGTTCGCGTCTTTCTCCTCGAATCAGGGTCACGAGAAATGCGTATGAATCCTGCTATTCGGAAAGCATCACCGTCGACGTGGCAGGCGACATCCGCCTGATTCTTGTCAGAGAGGTACCGCTTAAGATCATGGAGATCTGGGTAAATAAGGTCGATTCCGGGCGCGAACACGGCAAGTGGCTCGCCCCGGACCGGCTCAGCGAGTTTTGCGATATGGTCGGGCATATTTGTGCCATTTACGGCGAATACCGTGAAATAACCGAGCGGCGCTCCGCGGAGCTGAGAGAAAAGCTCGGCCTGTGAGACCGAAGCAACTAATGAAGTATACGAAGGCCGTGGAGGCTGACAAATCGGTATTCTGGAGGAATGTTATTATGGAAAAGTTCGAATACAAAGTGGTCACTTATGATCCCAATGGCTTCTTTGGCGGCAATGTTCAGGTCAATAAGATCGAAAAACAGCTTAACCAGCTTGGCGATGATGGATGGGAAATGATCAGCTGTACATCCTCTAACCAAAGCTATGGATCGACCAAAAGTCTGGTGTGTATTTTTAAAAGAAGGAAGGATCAGTAAATTTCCGGTTTAGACAGATTAAAATGTTTAATGTAAAAGAATTTGAAAAAGATGATATCGACAGGGTCATCGCTTTTGAATGTGAGCTGAGAGAGCAGGAGCCTGATACCTATTACTGGGAGCCGGATGAAACATACAGAAAGCAGCTGGAGCAGAGTTTTGAGGACGAGCGATTCAATACGGCATTGTCATTTATCGCTGTGGAAGAAGATAAAGTGATCGGCAGGATCGATGCCTCTCTCATCAGCAGCAGAAGCGACGCATCCTGCTTTAGCGCTTACTTGGACTGGATCTGTGTACTGAAAAGCGAACGTCACCGTAAAGTGGCACAGGCACTGCTGAATGCGTTAAGGGAAAAGTGCAGGGATCGAGGCGTGGGAGTTCTCATTGCGTTGATGGCGAATAACGATGAGGCGCAAAGCTTTTACAAAAGCGTGGAAAATGCATCAATGCATGATACAGGTATTTGGATCGATATTCAATAAGTGATTCCGGCATATTACCTGTACCGTCTGTATTTTGTCTTTTGAAGAAGGATATCCCGCCATTAATGGAGCCTAAAGCGGGATCTTAAGAAAGCGGCGGAAGCCTTCCTTAACGGCTGGGATGTCATAGTTGATGATATTGTCAAAATCGTCCGCTTTAAGGAGAAAGCGAACGAAGCGGGCACCAAGATAGTAGCCGGTATCGCCGCGGCCTTCGAAGCTTACCCAATCGCCGAAATAGCGCTGGTTATCTGGAGTCATGGTTTTCAGGTCATCTGAGAAGGCCTGTCTTATCCTTTCAGCATTGCGGTCGCACCAGCTTTTCCATTCGGACGTGTCCTGGTGGAAGTATTCAGGATCTCCGGTCACCTCCTGCTCAAACACCATGGCTATTCCTTCAGTGAACAGCTGCCAGATGAACTGGTCAGGCGTGGTCTCCGGTTTGCGGTCCAGCACGCCATACTGAGCCTGATAAACATGCCCCATCTCGTGAACGATGAGCCCTGTCATGGCATTGACATCGCACCAGTTAAGCTCCATTATCTTTTCGATCCCAAGCAGTATTGTAGTCCTGCCGTTTACCGGGGTGACCCAGCCTGCGCCGCTGCAAAGTCCAAGGTAAAGGATGATATCAGCCTCCGGGACCCTTCCGAAGCGGCTGCGGATCTTTTCCTCCAGCTGTTCAGTAATAGTTTTAAAGGACTGTATCGCTTCAGCTCGCTTTCCCGTATCCTGAATGACAGCATTCAGTACCGGCAGGAAGTCATTTTCCCAAGAATAGCCCGCCTTGATGACAGAATCCATATCCTCCAGGCAGAGTTCCTTCGCACCTGGCACGTATTTATCCATGTATGCTTCCCAAAGGGGAAGGCTGAAGCCTCCATTGTGGTAGGCGGATAGCAATTCTGCAGAGGTGTTTATTATTTTCATGAGATTTCCTTTCGGGTGCGGGAGAGCTGATCTGCAGGACTGCAGTTATGCCTCAAGTCTATGTGGAAAGAGACTGTTTGTCAATGCTGGCGTCGCTATCGGTGAAAGCGCAAGTCGTTTTTGCTGTGAATACGGGTTTAAAATGATATAATGATACGACTCCAATAAGAAGGGACAGAAAATACAGGAGGATCGACCAATGAAAACACTTGAATACGATGTGGTGGTAGCCGGTGGCGGCAGCGCAGGCGTGGCGGCGGCTCTTGCGGCGAGCAGGGCAGGCGCGTCCACTCTGCTTGTGGAGCGCAGCGGCTGCTTCGGCGGGGAGGCAACGAACTCCTGGATCGCTGCATACTGCGGCTTTCACACCAAGGGCAGGGTGCCGCAGCAGATGGTTTTCGGCGTGGGCGAGGAGGTCCTTCAAAAGCTCAGAGATTATGGGGAGGATACCTCCTATGTGATATCCTCCAGCGGAAACTCCTCCATCAGGCTGCACCCAGAACCGCTGAAGCTGGCCTTTGATGAGCTGCTGGAGGCTTCGGACGTGGATTTCAGGCTTTTCACCAGCCTTATAAGCGCTGAAACAGAGGCTGGTCTGCTGAAGTCGGTCACCATAATGGATGACGAGGAGCAGACGAGGGTCTTCGCAAAGGCCTTTGTGGACTGCACCGGCAACGGAAATCTACTGCACATGGCAGGGCTGGGCACGGAGTGGGGCGATGAAGACGGAAGGGTGCAGATGGCATCCCTTGCCTGCCTGTTTGAGCATATCCCGCGCTGCGAGATCCCCTACGAGGTATATCAGAAGGGGATAATCAAAGCCAAGGAAGCCGGTATTCCCTATCTTGACAAGGAAAAATGCGTGGCGGACAAGCAGCCCGCCGACGATTATGGATATATAACTATACCGTCGGCGGAGCTTGAAGGGCTTGACGGGCTGTCCCTCACCAGGATGACCCTTGCGCTGCGGAGGAAGAGCCAGAGCTATGCCAGGGCCTTCAGAGAGTATACAGAGGGCTTTGAATGCTCTGAGCTCAGGGCCACCGCTCCGGTGCCGGGGCTCAGAGAAGCCAGGAGAATGAAGGGCCTGCAGACCATAAGCGGCGAGGATGTGCTCAGCTGCAGGAAATGCGGGGACCGGGTGGGCAGAGGCTGCTGGCCTGCGGAGATACATAAGGGTCCCGAAACGATCTACAGGGAAATGAAGGAGGATGATTACTTCGACATCCCTCTTGGAGCTTTAGTGAGCGCTGATCTGCCGAATCTTTTCGCGGGAGGGCGGAATATATCCTGCGATCCTCTGGCACTGGCGAGCCTTCGTGTAATGGGTACAGCCTTTGTGACGGGCCAGGCAGCCGGCGCTGCTGCTGCGGTCTATTCAAAGGATGGATGCGCTGAGGTATCGAAGGTGCAGGCGATCCTGTCGGCTCAGGGTGTGCTTCTGTAAATCTGACGGGCTATACTATAAACAAAAGACGGGTCACCCCGTCTTTTTATATTCCCTCAAGTTCCAGAAGTCTGCGCTTTTTATCGATGCCTCCTGCGTAGCCTGTCAGGCTTCCATCACTCCCAACCACTCTGTGACAGGGGACTATGATAGATATGGGATTGTGCCCCACTGCGCCGCCCACCGCCTGGGCAGACATGTGGGGGAGGCCCCGTTCGGCTGCGATGAGCCGTGCAATGTCACCATAGGTGATGGTCCTGCCGTAGGGTATGGTCCTTAGGACCCGCCAGACGGACTGCCTGAATTCGCTGCCCCGGAGAGCCAGTTCGGGCTCAAAATCAGGCTCTTCACCGCTGAAATATATGTCGAGCCAGAGCGCAGTCTGTTCAAACACGGGCAGCGGCTTTTTTATATGGTCCCTGCTAAGGGTATAGGCAAAGTATTTCTGGTCATTGAACCAGAGACCGGTAAGGGCCTTGCCGTCGGAGGCCATGGTAATGGCGCCGAGAGGAGAATCGTAATCAAATATGTAGTCCATGGCTTTGATTTTATGTGATATACTGAAATATAACTATTTTCAGTTAAGAGGGGAAAAACAATGTCTGTATATAAGTATATCAATGCGCTGGCGGACTACGCAATAGAAAAGGGCCTTATTGAGCCCACAGACCGCCGCTACACCGTAAACCAGATACTGATGACCATGGGGCTGGATGAAATACCGGAGGATGCAGGGACCGAAACCGGTACAAAGCTGAACGAGATCCTTGAAGCCCTGACGGATGACGCTGTCTCCCGGGGGCTGGTAAATGACGACATCACCTCCCGGGATCTGTTCGATACCAGGCTTATGGGCCTGGTGACAGACCGTCCGTCACATGTAATAGAAAAGTTCAATTCGCTTTACAAGGAGAGCCCGGAGGCGGCCACCGACTGGTTCTACGGCTTCGCCCAGGATACCAATTACATCCGCAGGGACCGCATAGCAAAGGACAAGAAATGGGTGGTGGAAAGCCCCTACGGGGACATCGACATTTCCATAAATCTGTCAAAGCCCGAGAAGGATCCGAGGGCCATAGCAGCGGCCAAGCTTGCCAAGGCTTCCTCTTATCCCAAGTGCCAGCTCTGCATGGAGAATGAAGGCTACGCAGGCCGCATGAATCACCCCGCCAGGGAGAACCACCGCATAATACCCATCGGGATCTGCGGCCAGCCCTGGGGCTTTCAGTACTCCCCCTACGTTTATTACAACGAGCACTGCATAGTTCTCAGCAGCAGGCACGAGCCCATGAAGGTTGAGCGGCTGACCTTTGAAAAGCTTTTTTCCTTTGTGGAGCAGTTCCCCCACTATTTCCTCGGCTCCAACGCGGACCTGCCCATAGTGGGCGGCTCCATTCTTTCCCACGACCATTTCCAGGGCGGAAGATACACCTTCGCCATGGAAAAGGCGGGGCTTGAGCGTGAATTCACTGTGCCCGGCTACGAAAGGGTCAGGGCAGGCATAGTAAACTGGCCTCTGTCGGTTATAAGGCTCAGCGCTGAGGACCCGAAGGATATAATCGATCTGGCAGAGCACATTCTTAAGAAGTGGCGCAGCTACACGGACGAGGCGGCCTTTATCTTTGCCGAGACCGATGGGGAGCCTCATAACACCATAACGCCTATCGCAAGGAAGCGCGGAGAGCTGTTCGAGCTGGATCTGGCGCTTCGGAACAACATCACCACAGAGGAATATCCTCTGGGCGTTTATCATCCCCACAGCGAGTATCATCACATCAAGAAGGAGAACATCGGCCTGATCGAGGTCATGGGGCTTGCAATTCTGCCTGCCCGGCTGAACACCGAGCTGGAGCTGATGAAGGCCTATCTTAAGGGTGACATCGCAAGCGGCGAAAAGCCGGAGCTTGCCATCCACGAGCCTTGGCTGGAGGGAATAAAGGCCAGGCAGGGGAATACAGCGTCGCTTACGGACGGCGAGCTGGAGAAGCTGCTGCAGGATGAAATGGGCCAGGTGTTCGTGAAGATCCTGGAGAATGCAGGCGTGTTCAAATGCACGACCGAGGGCAGAAAGGCATTCATGAGGTTTATAGGGACACTGTAGGGGCTCTGCTCCGGGCGTTCAGTTTTAATAAAGGAGGGATAGTTATGAATTACAGAAGACTTGGAAAGACCGGGCTTATGGTCAGCGAGGTGGGCTTCGGCGCCGAATGGCTGGAGCGCATGGATCTGGAGAGCTGCAGGGCGATCATAAGGGAGTGCGAGGCACAGGGGATCAACATTCTGGACTGCTGGATGTCCGAGCCCAATGTGCGTTCAAATATAGGTGAGTGCATAAAGGAGGACCGCTCCCGCTGGTATATTCAGGGGCATATCGGCTCCACCTGGCAGGATGGGCAGTACGTGCGCACCAGAGAAATGGACAAGGTGGTCCCTGCCTTTGAGGACCTTCTTGCAAGGCTCGGCACAGATTATATAGACCTTGGCATGATACACTTTGTGGACGAAGAGGCGGAGTGGAACCGCATAATTTCCGGTCCGTTTATCGAATATGTGCATCAGCTTAAGGCGGAGGGAAAGATAAAGCATGTGGGCCTGAGCACTCACAATCCAAAGGTGGGTATAAAGGCTGCGCTTTCCGGAGAAATAGAGATGATGCTGTTCTCCGTAAATCCCGCATTTGATATCAGGCCAGCAACCGAAAACATCAACGATTATTTCGAGGGCCAGTACGACGAAAGCTGGGCCGGGATAGACCCGGACAGAGCAGCGCTCTACAAGACCTGCGAGCAGAATGACATCGGCATTACCGTAATGAAGGGCTTTGCCGGCGGCAGACTGTTCAAGGCGGAGGATTCGCCCTTCGGTGTGTCACTGACGCCTATACAGTGCCTGCACTATGCCCTCACAAGGCCTGCGGTCTGCGCTGTGATGGCGGGCTTCTCCGCGCCGGAACATGTAAAAGAGGCTGCCCGCTACAGCGATGCATCTGACGAAGAAAGGGACTATGCAAGCGTTCTTGCCAGTGCGCCAAAGCATGCCTTCAGCGGCAAGTGCATGTACTGCAATCACTGCAAGCCATGTCCCATGGATATCGATATCGCCATGGTCAACAAGTATTACGATCTTGCCACCATGCAGCCGGAGGTGCCCGAAAGCATACGGGAGCACTATCACGCGCTGAGCGTCAACGCAGACGACTGCATCGGCTGCGGCAGCTGTGAGACCCGCTGCCCCTTCGGCGTACATATCGTGGAGAGAATGGCAAGGGCAAGAGAATTGTTCAGTAATTAAGGTAAATATCTATCCAAGCTTGCCAAGGATCAAAGATAAGAATAATGATAAACATGAAGACATAAATGAATAGAATGATGTTTTGTAGTCTTATTGAGAGGCCTGATTTATGAAAAAGGCAATACCTTTTGCTTTAGTTCTGTGTTTGATCACGATTTTTATATGGAAGGTTTTTATCGAGAGTAAAAACGATATTGATATTGCAAACATCCCGAAGGCCGAAATTGTTTATTCGGATGAAGCAGGCTTTATGGGACCGCCTACGATCGTTTTGATCGATATCGAAGGAGTTTTATACTATCCGGCAGCCGGTGCTGAATTGCTGCTCGAAACAAATAGAATAGACACAAATACAATAAAGGAAAACATCATAGCATATCGAACTATGGAGTTTGATTGGATCAAATGTTTCAGCAGCATCAATGATATGCCGGATGGTTGGATCATTGAATTTGGGAATAAGCCTTATATAAAGAAATTCGGTAATCAGATGCAGCTTTATAAACGTGCTGATGCAGATACACCGGAATGGTTATCGGAGTATTGGAAAACACAGGTCGAATCCGGCCTTGAAAAAGAATTGGTGATTCCGCTCTGCGATCTGTATGATGATGCCTCCTCCTCTTTATAGCTAAAGCCAATTGAAAAGGGATATGTCTTACTCTGATACTTTAACAAAAACATTTACATTGAACATTACCTAAAGCCATGAATAAAAAAGGAAAACTGCTTATATTTCTTCTGGCATGCACAATAGCAGCGCAAAGTATTGTACTGTTAATCACATTTCGGAGTTTGAATAGTCATATCGAGGAAGAAAAGCGCTGGATGTCTTTAGAGATACGTTCAGCTATTGATTGTATTGAGCTGTACCTTGAAGGGGATCCTGAATACGCAGATGATATTTTTAGTAGTGTATATAACTTTTATATTTTATACGACACTTCCTACAAGAAAAACCACGATAACTTGGTGAAGATCCATACGGCATCCTTGAGATTGTTTAGTAAATACCCTATTGTTGAGGAGGAGTATTTGCTCCTTAAAGCCGCATTGGAGAAGATTTTGGAGGATATAGACAGTTCGGAAGGCTTCCTGCTTCTGGAGCCGTTTTACACTTATAGTGATATTGGCTTACATTAAAGGTTGATGGTGAAATGAAAGTAATCCGGCGGTGCTGCCTTGAAAACGCGCCGCCGGATATTCCCCAAAGTGGATATAATCCGCCTATCGCTACTATTGTAACAGAAAGGATATAATAGAGAGGCTGAGCTAATAAAGCTGTCTTTGTTAGAACTGTAATTCTCTAAAACATAGCTTTATGGCATGGTAAGGATGAATCAATGACCTTCTGATTGTCACTGATATATTCCTTTTAAAAGATGCTAGCTCGCATACAAATTCGCATGCAAATTGATAGACTGCTATCAAACCCAATAATAGCAAAAGCCTGAAACCTTGAGCTCTCAGACTTTTTGATGGTGTATCCGACAGGATTTGAACCTGCGGCCTCAAGAGTTGGAGTACGAAAACAGAAAACAATAGTTTTTATAGGTAATTATTTGCAGTGTGATATAGTCATATGACGACAAACATGTCTTACAAATGTCTTACAAATTCATTCTTGAAGATATAGTTCCAATAAACACAAAACCCTGAAACCGTTGAGATTTCAGGGTTTTTACTGGTGACCCATATTGGACTTGCGACGGCGAAGCCTAGTCCCTTGCGGAAACCAATGACCTTCTGGTTGTCACTTGAGGCACCCGATGATATCAATGAAGTATTGTATAACCCTGGAACGGTTGCCCTAAGCAGGAAAGATATAAACATATAAAGAAGTTATTATCAGTGTTACCTGTGATCATAATTCTTCCGATGATTAAAGTCGGGAGCTTTTTATTTTGGGATTGACAGACATTCTCAACGACATGATCTTCCCCTTGGGGAGAAAAAGGGGAGAAAAAATATTTTTTCTGAATATGGTACAAAACACAAAAGCTTGAAATCATTGAGATTTCAAGCTTTTTGATGGTGGTCTGTACAGGGCTCGAACCTGTGACACCCTGGTTGTGACCCAGGTGCTCTCCCAGCTGAGCTAACAGACCATGTTTAGCTGACCAAATTATTATATCACTTCAGCGGCGAAGGTCAATAGCTTTGTCCGGAAAATGCATACTGCAAGCCGTGTAAAAATGGACCGCCTCCGGGCTCGAAAAATGCGTTGACGGCTTTTTTTCAAGGCCTTATAATTAAAATGTTGATGAATATGTTCGAAAAGGATCGGGCGAAAAGCCCGTAACTGTATAATCTCAGGAGGATAAACAACATGGATATTAATTCCCTTCTTGGTGCAATGCTCTCCAATAACGCTGTAAGCGGCATGGGACAGGCAACCAACGCTTCCAATCAGGATGTTACCAACGTTCTGGCTGCGGCTCTTCCTTCACTGCTCGGCGGAGCTCTTCAGCAGTCCCAGAATCAGCAGACCGCTCAGGGCTTTACCCAGGCTCTGACTGATCACGCTCAGGTGGATACCAGCGATATCGGCTCCTTCATGCAGAATGTGGACCTGGACGACGGCGCCAAGATCATTCAGCATCTGCTCGGCGGCCAGACTCAGCAGGTCGAGGCTCAGGTTGCGCAGCAGGCCAATGTTTCCCCGGCTAAGACCAATGCCATTCTCAGCGCCGCAGCTCCTCTTATCATGAGCATGCTGGGCCAGGCTCTTCTGAGCAATGTTACCGGCCAGAAGAAGAAGAGCAAGAAGCAGGTCCAGTCCGTACAGAGCACTGCCAACAGCAGCGACGTTTCCGGTCTTCTGGGCGCGCTCCTCGGCGGCAGCAGCAAGCCCGCAGGCCCCAGCGTCAATCTCGCTGACGGCATCGACATCGGCGACGTTATCGGCCTCATGAGCATGGCAAATGGCACCCAGACCAGCGGCAAGAAGAAAAAGCAGAGTGCAAACAACACTCTGGACACCATTAGCACTGTAGCCAACATCCTTGGCAAGCTGGTAAAGTAGTTTAAAAGAAAGACTGATATGCGATCAGAAACGCAGAGCCCACTGGACTCTGCGTTTTTCTTGTGTTTTATATGGAAGCCTGAACTGCTGCCTGCTTCCTGATGCAGGCTTCGGATCTACAGTCCATAGATGTCCCTGCACTTCTCCTCCAGATAGCAGATGTAGGGCTCGGGATCGAATTTTCCGCCCAGAACTCTCTGCAGCAGCTGACCGGGCTTGTACAGGCAGCCGTGCTGCCAGATATGCTCCCTGTTCCATGCGTTCAGAGGCCCCAGATCGCCCTCCAGAACGCATTTCTCCACGTCGATGGACTCTTTTGCCTTCAGAAGGAACTGGACGCCGTAGGCGCTGCCAAGGGCGTAGGAGGGGAAATAGCCTATCATGCCTCCGGCCCAGTGCACGTCCTGAAGAACGCCCCTGGTGTCGTCCGGAACATCCACCCCAAGGTATTCCTTGTAGAGCCTGTTCCACTCTGCAGGCAGGTCCTTCACCTCCAGCTCGCCCGCCATGACCCGCTTTTCCAGCTCGTAGCGGACCATGATGTGCAGGCAGTAGGTTGTCTCGTCCGCCTCGGTGCGGATCAGGCTGGGCTCGGCCTTGTTGACCGCCCTGTAAAAGTCCTCGGCGCTGTGCTCTGCCAGCTGGGGGAAGAGCTCGGTCAGCTTTGGCCAGATGTGGGTGCAGTAGGCGCGGCTGCGGCCGATGATGTTTTCGTAGAAGCGGCTCTGGCTCTCGTGGATGCCCATGGAAACTCCCCCGTCCAGGGCGGTGTAGGCCAGATCGTCCGCACAGCCGGAATCGTACAGAGCGTGACCGCCCTCGTGGATGACGCTGTACATGGAGCTTACGAAGTTTTCTTCGTTATAATGGGTGGTGATGCGCACGTCGTGGTGGGAGCCCAGGCTGGTGGTGAAGGGGTGCTCGGTGGTGGAAAGACCCACGTGCCCCTCGTCCAGCCCCTGAAGCTTCATAAGGAAGTGGGAGAGCTGGTCCTGCCTGTCTATGGGGAAGCTGCCGGTGAGCCAGCTGTCGTCCACCTGGGGCTTTTCGGAGATGGCCTTGAGCAGGGGCACCAGGCGGCTCCTGACCTTGCCGAAGAACTCGTCACAGTAAGCTCTGTCGACGCCGTCCTCGTACTCGCCCAGCCAGTAATCGTAGGGATCCTTCTCCGGTGCGATATAGCCCGCGAAGCGCTTCTGGGTGCCGAAGATCTGCTCAAGATAGGGGCGGAAAAGCTCAAAATCGTTGCCATCCTTGGCTCTGTGCCACACATCCTCAGCGTCGTTCAGCAGCTTCTGGTAGGCAACATACTCCTCCATGGGGATCTTTGCCATGTCCTTCTGGTCCTTTATCAGCACCTCCACCATTCTGGCCTGCTTTTCGCTAAGCTGAGCCTTGTTTTCGTCCAGGAAGCTGAGAAGCTCCTCGGTCTCTTTGCAGGTGGACAGCTTGTAGGCCTCCTCGCTGAGTATGGAAAGGCTGTGTCCGCGGTTTGCGGCGGTGTTTTTGGGGGCCGTGGTGACGCCATCGTAGTAGATGACGCCCATGGCGTGATTATAGGCAGACATTTTCGCCTGCAGCTGCATAAGCTGTTCGATGGCTTTTTCGATGGTCATTTTATTCGTCCTTTCGGTTACCTTCATAAGCTTGTCTCCGCAGTATTCCAGCCGCAGGTTTATGCTTTCGCGGCCGGCCAGCAGAGGCTTCAGGAAGTAGGGGTCTCCCTCCCACATGGGAAGCTCGGGGATCCTGTCCTTTGGGACCCATTCAAGGCAGCCTTCGCTGCAGAAATCAGGGTCCGTAAGGCCCTCCGGGCATTCAGCATCCGTCACCCTGGCCTTGTAAAGGTACATGTCCTCCGGAGGCCAGTCGTCGGGGCGGAATTCGATGACGCCAAGAAATGTGAAGTCGGTGAGCCTTATACGGGTCTCCTCGAAGACCTCCCGAAGAACGCACTGATCTGCCGTCTCCCCCGGCTCGAACTTGCCGCCTACGCCTATCCACTTGCCCTCGTTAACGTCGTTGGGCTTCTTGTTCCTGTACTGCAGCAGCAGGCAGCCGTCCTTTTCTATGTAGCAAAGTGTGGTGTTTATTACATCCATGGGCTCCTCCTGATAAAGCATTTGATTGATTTTAGCATGCCTGCCTTGGTTTTTCCATGCCCTTGTGATAATATTAATTGTTATGATATACAGTGAAACCATAAAACTTAAGGGGCCTGAGGATACGGAGGCTCTTGGCCGGAAAATTGCCGAGTCGGCGCTCCCCGGAGAGGTATACGCTCTTGTGGGAGACCTTGGCACGGGCAAGACCACCCTGGTGCAGGCCGTTGCCAGGGGGCTTGGCATAGAGAGCAAGATCCTAAGCCCCACCTTTACCATAGTGCAGGAGTACGATGAGGGCAGGCTGCCGCTGTACCATTTCGATGTTTACAGGGTCAGCTCGGAGGATGACCTTTTTGAGCTGGGCTTTGATGAATATCTGGAGGGCAGGGGGATATGCCTGATCGAGTGGGCGGACCTGATAGAGGAGCTGCTGCCCGAGGACATCTGCGCCATCTTCCTTGACTATGGCGCATCGGAGGATGAAAGATACTGCCGCATAGTGAGCCCGCTGGGTCCTGCTGAGCCCGGAAAGAAGGGCGGCGCTGCGGCAGCTGAGGAAAAATAATGAAAATACTCGCAATAGAGACCACCGGTCCGCTGGCTTCGGCTACGCTGAGCCTGGACGGGACGGTCACAGAAAAAGTCAATATGACAAATTACAGTCACCTGGAGGAGATCGCCCCCATGGCGATGGAGCTTATGCAGGAGCAGGGGGTGACGGGTCCGGAGCTTGACGCAGTCGCGGTGTCCAGGGGCCCGGGAAGCTTCACCGGTGTCCGCATCGGTGTGGCTACTGCCAAGGGCTTTGCCCAGGTCTGGGGGAAGCCCATAATAGAGGTCCCCACGCTGGAGGCCTTTGCTTGGAATCCGGAGCTGAAGCCGGGGGATGTTATATGTCCCCTCTTCGATGCCAGACGCTCTCAGGTCTACTGCGGAGCCTGGCTTAAGATGAACAACCGCTATACTGAGCTCCTGGGGGAGCAGGTCTGCGATGTGAACGACTTTCTTAAGAGGCTTCGGGAGCCCTTAAGCAGTGCGGAGGCGGCCAGAGGGCTGCTGCCGTTTTCAAACATCCCGGAGCACTTCAGGGTCATCTTCTGCGGTGATGGGGCTGCTGCCTACGGCGGGGCTGTGGATGCCTGGCTGCTTGACAGAAATGACGGCAGATCCCTTCGCACTGACTGGGTACAGAAGGCCTCCAATGCAGTCCGCATGGCGGAGAAGCTTCTGGAGGAGGGAAAGACCACGGACTGCTACGGTGCGGAGCCGGAGTATCTCAGAGAGGCGGAGGCTTCGAAGAATCTGAGGACCCACAATCTGGGGATCTTCAGGGACGGGGCGATCCACAAGGCCTAGCGGCGGCTGCGGAGAGCGGAGCTGCAGACGGCAGGGAAGGGTGTATGGAGCTTGAAAGGATAATCATCAGAGACGCATCGGAGGATGACATAGAGCAGCTTTCTAATATCGAGATGCTCTGCTTTTCCATGCCCTGGAGCCCTAAGGAGATAAAAGAACAGATGGAGAGCAGCTCCGGTGCCCGCTTTATAGTGGCGGAGCTGGAGGCGGCTTCGGAAGGTGCGGCTGCAGAGGCCCCTCCTAAAAAGCTCATTGGCAGCGTGAGCGCCTGGTATCTGCCGCCCTGGGAGATACAGATAGGCAATTTCGCTGTGCTGCCTGAATACAGAAGGCAGGGGGTGGCAGGGCTGCTTATGGATGCGCTGCTGGCCAAGGCTGAGGAGCTTGGAATCCCGGACATCAGTCTTGAGGTCCGGCCAAGCAATGCTCCGGCCCTTGCTCTCTACGCAAAGTACGGCTTCCTGGAGGAGGGCCGCCGCAGGGGCTATTATCAGGGAAAAGAGGACGCCATAATCATGTGGCGGAGAGGTCCCGCAAAGGAATGGAAGGGACTCGGAGCTTCGGCTCAGGATACAGACCGGTAACAGAACCGGAAGGTCGGAATAAAAATATGAAAAACGGAAAACACATCACCATGGGAATAGAGTCCAGCTGCGATGAGACCGCCATTGCGGTGCTCGCGGACGGCAGGGAGGTTCTCTCGAACATAATCTCTTCCCAGATCGAAATACATAAGGAATACGGCGGCGTGGTGCCGGAGATAGCGTCCCGCCACCATCTTAAGAACATACCTTTCGTGTTTGACCAGGCCCTGGAAGAGGCCGGGGTCAGTCTGGCGGAGGTGGACGAGATAGGCGTTACGGCGGGGCCTGGCCTTGCGGGAGCGCTGCTTATGGGTACAGCCTATGCAAAGGCCATCTGCGCAGCTTCGGGAAAGCCCCTTGTTGGGGTCCACCACATCCAGGCCCACATACTGGCCAATCTGCTGGAGCATCCGGAGCTTGAGCCTCCCTTCCTGTCCCTGGTGGTATCCGGCGGCCACACCATACTGGTGGAGGTCCGGGGCTACAACGAATTCAAGGTCCTTGGCAGCACCAGAGACGATGCTGTGGGCGAGGCCTACGATAAGGTGGCCAGGGTCATAGGCCTTGGCTATCCCGGCGGTCCCAAGGTGGATAAGCTGGCCAGGGAGGGGAATCCCCACGCCCACGAGTTCAAGCGGGTGTATCTGGAGAAGGATTCTCTGGACTTTTCCTTCAGCGGCACCAAGACCGCTGTCATAAACTATCTGCACAGCGAGGAGCAGCGTGGGAACGAGGTGAACCCTGCTGATGTGGCGGCATCCTTTCAGGAGGCTGTGATCGAGGTCCTGGTGAATAAGGCCATGACGGCCCTTGACATCACAGGCTACAAGGGGCTGGCTCTTGCGGGCGGCGTGGCGTCAAACTCCGCGCTGCGGGCAAGGCTTCAGGCTGCCATCGATGAAAGAAGCAGAAAATCAGTCAGGAAGGGCGGTCCTGAGATACGTTTATGGATCCCGTCACCCATATTCTGCACCGACAACGGCGCCATGGTGGCGGTTGCAGCCTACGAAAAGGCAAAGCTTGGCCTGTTCACAGGCCTTCGCCTTGACGTCTGGCCGAATCTGGACCTGGAGACGGGACTGGACAAGCTGGAAGTGTAAAAGCAAATTCTTCAGGGAAAGCATCCCGGGAGGCATGACATGTACCGTAAATCAAAAGCAAAACGGATAACGGCTGTTCTTGCGGCTCTGCTGCTGGCTCTTGCGGCATTGCCTTCGGCCGCGCTGGCGGCTTCTGAAGCAGGGGAGTAGACCGTAATGTTCACAAAGGCTGCGGCAGACCAAGGGCGGCTTCATGTCCGACTGTCTGCCCGTTCTTATCGACGGTAAGGCGGTGTGGTACGCGGATCTGGAGGATGGGCCTGTGTTCTACACGATCGATGGAAAGACCGGAGCCTTTACTGCAACGACTGCCCACATGGCGGAGTCCATGAAATTCAATGATGTGGCTCCGGGGGACTATTTCTTCGATGCGGTCCAGTGGGCTTTCTATAGCAAGCCTCAGGTGACCGACGGCGAATGCCCCAGAGCAGACGTTATCCTCTACATGTGGAGAGCGCTGACAAAGTAAATAGCAGCAGTTAATTTGTAAAGACCCCCGGGCGAGGCTCGGGGGTCTTTAGTTGGCTTAATTTCCAGCTAATAATTTGCTTGACAATATATGTATAATACTGTAATCTATATGCATTATTTGTTATAAATTAACTAATAAGTATATTATGAGGAGATTTAAAATGGCTGTGCTGGATCCTAAAACCGTGGTGATGAACTGTATCTACATCAATTCCGTTCCGATGGAGGAGGATGTGTTTGCTTATGTGCGCTTTTTCAAGGATGGGGAGGTGGGCTTTTCCGTATTGGACCACCCGTCTCTGCGCCCGGACTTCTCTCAATGCGGGGTGTTCTGGGTTAAGCCGGAGGATTTTCTTCTGACCTTCGATCCATTCGATTTTGAATCATATATTGAAGATCTCGAAGCATATTACGAGGAGCTCAAAGCGGAATACAAGGAGCAGTACGGAGAAGAGTGGCAGGAGCTTGACCTAGAAGACCTAGAAGAAATATACGAAGAAGATACATGGAACCGGAAAAAGTACCGCTCGTAGATTTAGATAATTCAGGCTGTGATCGATGCAAGAAAACGTTCGGGAATGACTCAGAAGGAGCTGGCAGAACGTAGCGGAATCACACAGGGCGACATCAGCAAGATTGAAAATGGGATCTATAATCCTTCTATAAAAACACTTCAGAGGCTGGCGATAGCAATGGGAACTGTCCTTCGTATAGAGTTTCTTCCTTTGGTCAGCCAGACTGTTGACGGGGATTGATCATAAGTTTCATCAGAGCCTGCAGGGTCTTCCCGGCAAGCTCTTTTTTTGATAAACGTCAAACATACTCCGCAATGCCTTGAAATGACCGCTTTACGCGGATATAATAGTTATTAATTTAACACATTTATATAGCATACTGAAAAAGAGGGGGATGCTATGAAAAAGACATTATCGATACTGCTGGCGGCGGTGCTGATTGCGGCGATGCTGCCGCTGAGCGCTTTTGCGGCCGGCACCTGCAAGTTCGAGACCGAGTATCTGAAGAACGGAAAGCTCCAGAAGCCCGGTCAGCCGCACATCAGTTTTTATTACACCTACGACTGGAGCGACACGGATATCCAGTATGACCAGATGACTATATGGATGTGGCCGGCGGATGATCTGCTGAAGCTGTCAAAGTTCTTCCAGACAGCGGAATGGCCCTATTCGGATCTTGGGCTGGATTCCTTCGATGTGGGCGTCCAGGTGGACTTCAGGATCAATGACGGTCCCTGGCAGTACAATGCGGACTGGGACAAGCCCGGGTACAAGAATCCGTCAAGCGACAACTTCAATTTCATAGTGGACTGCGGATACTACGCTGTGGAAAAGATCCAGTACATGAGTCTTAACAGCGGCCAGCTGCCCGGGTTCATGAAGGGTAAGGTGAGCGAAGTCACAGACGAAGGCGGAAAGTACATGGGCTATTATCTGCAGGGATTCAGCGCCGACCCGGACCTGACCTTCACATACAGATACCGCTACTATGTGGATTACACTCCCGAGGACGGCAGCGAAAAGCGCGCCTTCTCCGAGTGGTCCGATACCGGAAGCTTCAGCAAGACGGGTCAGAATGACCACGAGGTCTCCGATCCCACGTCTCTTGGCGCTCCGGTCATCTCCCTGGGCGAGGCGGTTGAGGAGTATACCTACGATCCCGACACCTACGAAATAACAGGCAGCGCTGGCTACGCCAATCCGAGGGTCTATGTGGAATACCCCATGTCAGTATATGAGGCATACCTGAAAAGCAGGACTTACCTCTCTGCTTTCTACATGGGCGGCGAGAGCTACGAATGTGAGTACATTTTCCAATACCGGAAGGCAGGCGGAGACTGGGTGGACGAGACCCCCGACAGCTACATAAGGGAGAGCTATCACTTAAGCGAAGCCAAAATATATCCCGGAGAGACGGTGGAGCTCAGGCTGAAGGTCAGGGCGGGACTCTATGTCTATGACTATGACCCCGTTTCGGAAAGCTTTAAATACATTCCCGGCGATGTGATCGAATCCCCCGTATCCAACGTGATAAAGATTACATACGGCGGGGAAGAACCCGGTCCCGAGTATACCTATAACTGCTCATCCTGGGCTGTGGAGGAGCTGGCGGAGGCGGCCTCCAAGGGGCTCATCCCCGACTGCCTGAAGGATGCGGATCTGACCAAGACTATAACGAGAGCCGAGTTCGCGGCGGTCACCGTAAAGGTCTTCGAGGCGCTGACAAGCACCAAGGCAGAGGCTGCGGCGGCCAATCCCTTCAAGGACACCAGCGATACCGAGGTCCTGAAGGCCTACAACGTGGGCATTACCGACGGAAAGAACAGCAAGGGTGACATGTTCGGACCGAACGACTATCTGACCCGCGAGCAGGCAGCCACCATGCTTTCTAGAGTATGGAAGAAGGTGAACTACAGCGGCTGGACCCTGAAGACGGACGATCAGTTCAATGATCAGTTCAAGGCAGCCTATACCATGCCCGCCAAGTTCAGCGACGACGACAGGATCTCGCCCTGGGCCTACGACAGCGTATACTTCATGGCGGCGAACCACATAGTGGAGGGCAGCAACGGCAAGTTCAATCCCAAGGCCCTGTCCACCGCGTCGGACGCCATCGGCTACGCCAAGAGAGAGCAGGCCATAGTCATAGCTCTGCGAATGGTGAACAATCTGTAAAAAACAAAAAAGATCCCGGAAGCACAAGCTTCCGGGATCTTCATAATATTCTGTTTACTTTTCTGCGATGAGCTTTTCCACGTATTCGACAATGCTGCCGACTGTGGTGAATTCCTCTGCGGCTTCCTCGGGGATCTCGATGTCATATTCCTCCTCGATTGCTGTGATGATCTCAACTGCGTCCAGAGAGTCAGCTTCAAGATCCTTCATCAGATTTTTATCCTCTGTGATCTCTGCAGCTTCGGCTTCCAGCTGATCCGCAATGATTTCCTGAATCTTTTCAAATACCATTTATTCATACCTCCAGGTAATGTGCATTAACAAATACAAGTGAGATTATAAAGTACCTTTGTGATATGTGCAAGGAGTTTTTGTGAACTTGTCCACATCAGCCGGCTGCAGGGCTTTGCCTATTCCTGAAGCTCTATCCAGATTTCATAGGCTGTCTCCAGCTCCTCCCGCGTGCTTTCAAGCAGGGCTGCAAGCTCGGCTGCCCTGGCCTGATCCGCGAATACCTCGGGCCTGCAGAGCTCCTGTTCGATGTCCAAGACCCTGGTCTCCAGCTCCTGGACCTTCTCCTCGGCCTCCTTCAGCTGCCGAGCCCTTCTGCGGGCTTCAGTCTGGCGCTGCTTTTCCTCCTGCATTGCACGGATGCGCTCCTCCTTGCTGAGCTGCTTCTTCAGCTCCTCGCCGGCTGCAGCAGCCTGTTTTTCGCTGTTTATATAGCTGGTGGCAACACCCATGCTCTTAAGGTAGGACCTGCCGCTTCCTATGGTCTCCCGCTTTTCGGAATAATAATCGTAGCCGCCAAGGAAGACGCTTATGCCCTCCGGTCCCAGCTCATATATTGCTGTGGGTATGCGCTGCAGAAGATAGCGGTCGTGGGAAACTATCAGGATGGTTCCCGGGAAGGCCAGCAGGGCCTCTTCAAAAAC
>JAEEPD010000010.1 GCA_016284575.1 Bacillota bacterium
TATAATCCCTGATGGTGGAATTGATGGTAAAGATCGTGTCGTCAGAATCAAATTTTATGTAAAGGTCCTTTAGAACATCGTCAGCAAGGCTGGTGAATGGATCGATTATCCCCGGGCACAGGAAGGCACCCTTAAGCTCCTCCACCTTTGTCTGGGGACCCTCAAGAGGCGCTATATCCTCCTCGCTGCCTATAGCCATTATCTCCCCGTCCTTGACGGCAATAGCCGTTGCTCCTTCATATTCCGGATCCAGGCTCAGTATATTGCCTCCCCTGAAAATGCTGTCTGCGTAGTTCTTTTTTCTGAAGAAAGAAAATGCCATATATGACTCCGTTTCGTATATATTACCCGCAAAAAACGCGAAGCTGTTTCTTTAATACTTTAACAATTATGAAGTACTTTTATGCCAATGTCAAACAAAATGCATCGTCCATAGCCCGCCTTAAAAGAAAACAGCAGCCCATTGGACTGCTGCTTCAGATATTCAGTTGAAGATGCCTAATCGATGTCCTTAACTATCTCTTCAGGCGGGAAATCCAGACGCTCGGGGTGAGCTATAAGGCTTCTGAAGCGCTTCAGAACTGATGCATAGTAGAAGCCATCGCAGGTGCGCTCGTCGCACTCGAACTTGTAATCGATGTACTTGCGCTTTACCACGTTTCCGTCGTCATCCAGCTCCCTGACGGTGCGCTTGGCGCCGAAGGAGACGAACACGGGAATGGTACCGAAATCGTACAGATGGTGGTACGTGGGAGGAATGCCCAGAGAGCCCATGGAATTGATGAACATGGATGCATGGAAGGGGCTGAACTCCTCCAGGAAGTCCGGGAACAGTCCGAAGTAGTCCAGAAGCTTAAGGAACCAGACTGTAAACTTCATGAAGAGCCTCGGAATAGCGTCGAATATGCGCATTCCGCCGTCGAAGCTGGTATCCTCGTCCTTTACTTCGTTAACCAGCCTGTCCACTTCCTCGTACACTTCCTTTGCGGTGTAATGCTCGTGGAGATGGACCTTGATCATGGAATCCGGCTGATTGAGCTTCATTTCCTTTTTGACCACCATATTGATGGTGACGTCGTTCCTGTGATAGGTCCTCTGGCCTGCCAGGAAACGGTTCACACCGGGCAGCTCGGCACAGCAGCGCACATAGGCTGCCATAATCACATGTGTGATGCCAAAGTGCTTCAGCCCTTCTCTTCTCTTCTGGTGGATGTAGCGGTCCATGGCTGAGGTCTCGATGCTGTCCTCAATGAGGTTGGTGGACTCATTGCGGTGTACCATCAGGAAGGCCTGAAGATTGCCCATGGGATCCTTGGTGTGGAGCAGTCTGCCCTCGCTTCTGTCTCCGGGATAATGACGGATGGGGTCGCCCTCCTTCCAGGGCTTGAATTTTCTTGCCGCGAGAATGGCGAACAGCATTCCTGCCCAGATACCAAGATCAGAGATGATAATGGACTTTGCGCCGCTCCAGTACATCAGGAACAGCTCGATGAAGGTTTCATCCAGCATGAAAGCCAGGGGCAGCAGCCACACCAGTAGCAGGATGAACTGATTGGGTAATTTGCCTCCGTAGGTTATGTAGTACATGACAAACATAAAGATACAGAGGGCAACGCATGCGGCGGTCATGTAGGCCGGCAGGCCGAAAGTCAGCAGATTCAGAACGAAATAAGCTGCAAAAAGAACGGCTGCGCCTCGGGTCACATAAAACATCTTCTCGCCCTTGTCGAGCAGCACTAGCGCGAATAAAAGATTTGCTGCGAGCGGGAGGAGTATATGGACTGCCACCACACCAAGTCCGTTCCCCCACGCAAGGTAGAGGAGGACGAGTCTGGCAACTGCAGAACATGCCATGCAGAGCACAGACAGCCACACAAGAGGATTTTTCCTGCTGGCATAATAAGTAGTGATGTTTTTCATAGTGCAAAAATTATAGCACAAACAATGAAGCGTGATTCATTAAATTTGTTTAAGATTTGCTTAAAAACAATGCGTACTATAATAAAAACTTAAAAAGGACCGGTCACACTTAATATGTGTCCGGTCCCTGTTTTATTCAGCTTTATTTAAGCTATCGCCCTTCTATGCTGCGGCGCTTCTGCTCCACTGTCTTGAAGAAGCTTTCAAGCACGGGGATCATCAGGAAGGCAACGATGCCTGCGGTAAAGCCTCCGTTGTAAAGGCAGAAGCCGCCGTGCCAGAGAGGCACGTTCATTACCATGAGGGCATGCATGAAGCCGGCTATAACTCCCGGTATGAAGCCCCACTGTCCGGAGATCGGAGCCAGACCGCTGGCAAAGCAGAGCCCCACAAGAATAGCCTGGGTGGTAAGAGTCCACTTCTGCGCCTCCACAAGTCCCGAAGTATAGAACAGGAATGGCACCAGAGACGCAAGGGCATAACCTATCATTATCGGAAATACAGTGCGCGGCTGAGTGCCCTGGGCCACAAAGGCATACATGCACATGATGGCGCCCGTGGTGGCTCCGGTAAACTTCGCCGCGGTAAATACCAGGCTTCCGTCCACCATGGTCATTCCGTGCACCAGGTTATAGTAAAGCAGGATGAACCAGCCGTAAACACCCATGTTTATGAGGGTGACGGGAACGCCGAACACCGCGGTAAAATCGGTCTTGTAGCCATCGGACTTCCACAGATCCCTGTATTTTTGGATGCTGCTTTTGTCCATCAGCCAGCCTGCCAGGAAGCAGAGAGAAAAGACTATCATAAAGAAAATGTTCACGAAGGCCCTGTGGCCATCCCCAAGATCCGTATTTGTGGGTACGGGAAGTCCAGGTCCCAGGTACAGCAGGCAGTACACAAAAAAGGCCAGAAAACCGGCTGCAGGACCTGCGCTGTAAAGGTCGTAGCCCTTGTGGAAGTTGGGAATGTGAGCGTTAAGAGCTGGCATCACGCAGCCCACAAAAACGCCCAGAACCAGAGCCATAAGAAGCCCTGCTATGCTGAAGCCCCGGGTCTGAAGCCCCGGATAGCGGAATAACAGCTCACTGGCAAAGGGAGCCAGAGCGGTGGCGAACATGGCCTGATTTGCAACGCTGCCAAAGCTCACCTTCTTGATCCTTGAATAGACCCAGACGCCGAAAAAGAACGGCAGGATGTTCACGATATTGCTGCCGAAGGTGCCGAACCCCACATTCAGCCAGAAGGCAGCAACCGTAAGACCGGTGCAGTTTGCCTTGGTGAAATAAAGAAGCCCGCAGCAGGCAAGGCCCACCAGCCCGGCATTCAGGAAGGCCGATCCCAGCCCGCCCAGCTTGAAATAGTCCATGGTGAACTGTGCAGGTCTTGTAATGATCCTTACAAAGCCGGGGATAAGGTTTCCAAGGTCCCCTGCGCACAGGGCGCCGACTATAAGCGCTGCAGAAAAGAACGTCAGTATCAGCAGGATCTGACGGCTTGTGTCTTTTTCCTTCATGTTTACTCCCCCTTAATGTGGTTATATAATCAGTGTATAGTATTGAATTGACAAATTCAAGAAAAAAAGAATAATGCAAACAGCTAATCATAAACAAAAGACCGGAACGAGTCCGGTCTTTTGATTTGGAGGCGACACCCGGATTTGAACCGGGGAGTAAAGGTTTTGCAGACCTGCGCCTTACCACTTGGCTATGTCGCCAAAAAAATTGGCGGGGGTAGAGGGATTTGAACCCCCGGATGACGGAATCAGAATCCGTTGCCTTACCGCTTGGCGATACCCCTGCGAATTAATGAAATTATGGGGTGGGTGGAGAGATTCGAACTCTCGAATACTGGAGCCACAACCCAGGGTCTTTGGCCGCTTGACGACACCCACCATAGAAATGGTAGCGGGAGGGGGATTCGAACCCTCGACACCACGGGTATGAACCGAGTGCTCTGGCCAACTGAGCTATCCCGCCACGCTTAAGGTGCCTTTCAAGCACCGCTCGATTATATTACCATTAGCTTTTGTAACTGTCAAGAACAATTTTCAGCTTATTTAATACTCTGTCAGAGCAAGATATCTGCTGAATGCAAGAGCCGCGTCTCCCCTGTTCATGAGCGCCTTTGGAGCGAAGCATCCGTCCTTATCAGTCCTCAGAACGCCTGCGCTCAGAGCCCATCCCGCGGCGTCTCTGCAGGAGGCATCTATGTCCTTAAGATCCGGAAGATTCACGACCTCATAGCTGTTGCTTCCCTCCAGACCCTCGTAGCGCACGCAGGCATACAAAAAGCGCGCGAAGTCCTCTCTTGTTATCTGCTGATCAGGGCGGAACCTGGGATCCTGGCCGGGATTGAGTATACCAAGGTAAACCATGAAAAACGCGGAATCCTCGTACCATGCCCCTTCCGGAACATCTTCAAAAAGCGAGCCTGCTCCAGAGGCCTTTAATTGCCATTTTAAGAGCCTTTGCAGTACTTTTGACATCATTGCCCTGGTGAAGGGTTTATCGGCCTTAAAACGGCCGCCAGAGCCCTCAAAGAGGCCTTCAGAACTGACCTTGTCGATTACAGCCGCCAGAGGCTGGTCGGCACTCACATCGGAGTATATCGGGGCTGCATATGCAGGCATGGTCCCGGAGACGAAAAGAGCAATACAAAGCAGGACGCACAATAGCATGCTGCGTCCCCTTCCCTGTTCTTTTAACCTGAGATATGCCCTGCTGCTGTTCATAAGCTTTACTTATCGTAGTAGTTTTTGGCGCTTCTATTTGTGTTCTTCCCTGCCGTAGCCGCGCTCTATGATCTCGCAGACCCGCCATACGCTGTCGTCGCAGTAATACAGGTAAAAGGTGTTGTCCAGATCATAGCTTTTGTCTCCGCCGGGCACATGAAGAATCATGGTGCCCTTCATGCTGATGCTCACGAGCCTTCCGTTCCACCTCATGCTGCCGGTAGCCAGCAGATCTTTGAACTCAGTCGAGGTCTGCTGCTGAGCCAGCTCCTCGCCCCAGCCCTCCATATTGCTGAATATGGGCGCAGTGCTCATCACATGACCCTTAAAGCCTGCCCAGTTAAGGTCGCCGGTAAGATAAAGCCCGTACTTCTGCCAGACCTCCTCGAAAACGGCGTAAATATCGCTTTCGCTGCTCTTAAGCACGCTGCTTCCCACAACGATCTTTCCGTCCTTGACCACGGTGCTGAAGATCTCGCTGTCAGAGCCCTCGTTCTCCAGGGTATAGATGTCCGGAGTATCGAACATGCCGTCGAGATGATAGATATAAAAGTCGGGGATTATGATGTCAGGATCGTTTTCTGCCAGCGTCCTCAGGTCGGAAAAGCAGAAGCCGCTCTCCACAGGATTCAGCGAGGAGAATTCCACATCCGCCACGCCTATGCCCTCGGGATCCTGCACGGCTATATCGGCGCTCACAAGCCCTTCGATGCTTATGATCTTATAGATAGGCAGCTTGAGCAGGCTGTAGGTCTCCTCGGTGCCGATGGCAAATCTCGCCACCCGCTTTTCGTTGGCGGAGATGATGTAATAGCTGTGGAAGCCGTTGTCTGTCTCTATCCTTTCGTCGAAGCGGAAGGAAATGTTCTTGCCGCGGATGGCATTAGCCAGTATCCTGCCCGCATGGGGGTTGTTGTAATAGGGATTGCTGTAGCCGCAGTCCTCCAGTATCTGGGCGCAGCTGCCGCCTCCGGCCTGGGAGATAAGCTCCTTTCTGAAATCCGCCAGAATATCTGAGGGCTGATTTTCTTCGAAGCCCTCAAGGGAGGTCCAGACATTGGACCAGATATATATGACGGTCAGAATAAGGCACAGGAAAAACAGGCGCCGTCCCTTTTCTCTTGTGAAGGAGGTCCTAGTCATCAGCTGTGCTCCTTCCTCCGGGAACGTGCTCCTGCACCCAGGCCTTAAGATTGCTGTCGAACATGCTCCTGTAGCTTCTGGAGGGCCCGTGGTAGATTATAAACACGCAGCCTCCGACGCATATGATCGCAGCCAGCAGTATGCAGGCCAGATCTATAAGGATCCTCTGAAATATTGATTTATTGAAATAGCTACTCTTCTTCATACCTTGTATCTGTATAGCCCTCGGAGAGGAAGCGCTCTTCCAGGCTCAGGAGCTGCGAAAGAAGCTCCTTTGGACTGTCAGGACAGGTGATCACAGCATCCGTCTCGCCTGCCATGGCGATCGCCTGCCCATGACCTTCGTACTGGCGAACAGCCTCTCCGGCCAGCTCGTTTGACGGCACCGAAGCCTTTTTTGTGACGTGCATATCCACCACGTCTATCATGCCGCCCATATATACGCCGTTGGCTGGGCAGCGGCCCTTAAGAGCTCTGAGGCCCTTCTCCACTGCCTCCATGGGAGTTTCAAGCCCTATGGACCTGTTATACCTCATGGCAGCCTCGCTCATAAACCAGTGGTCCCCTATCACGATGGGCCGGAGGCGCTCAAAAAGCGCCCTGTCCGCCAGCACGCTGCAGACGGTGTCCGGATCCTTCCCCCAGGGGTCCCTTATGATTATAGCGATCAAAGGCCTTTTTTCCTCTTTCATAAGCCGATTCTACTTCTTCTTTGCGGTATCGCCGAAATAGCCGCCGCTGGAGCTCTTGGTATCCTGCACCATAATAAAGGCCTTGGGATCCAGCTCCTTCACCAGCTTTTCAAGGGCAGCCGCATGCTTCTTGTCCACATCCGCCATGACCATCCACTTGTCGGGGCCGTATTCGTTGGCTTCGATACGGATGACGGTGATGGCATAGCCAGCCTGTCTGAGGCCGTCCAAAACCTTCTGGTCCCTGCCGGAGGTTATGACCTGGATCAGAACCTTACCGCTTATAAACAGGCCTGAAAGCTTGCCGCCGATAAAGGTACCGGTGGCATAGCCGCCTGCATAGGCGATGGCTGTGGGGATCACTGGACCCGCGCCGCTTAAGGCATCGCGGACCACGATGTACCAGAGGAACACCTCAACAAAGCCCACAAGAGCCGCAAATTTGTTTCTGCCCTTGACCGTGAGCATGGTCCTGAAGGTTCCCAGGGTCACGTCCATGATGCGGCAGCAGAATATCTTCAAACAGCTGAGAAGTACTGCAGTTGTCATATTTCCTCCTAAAATCAGTAGGGATAGTATTTACCGAATTTTCTGTATTGGTTCAGGTCCTTAAGGAAGAGCTCCCAGCGGCGCTTAAGGCTCATGTCCTTGTCATAGCGCATGGAATTGCACTCCTTCCCCTCGGCTACGCACTTCTTTACAAGAGCCAGCTTTTCCGGGTCCCGGACATACTTGTACACCACCCCAAGGGGCACCACATGCCAGAAATGGGGGCCCTTCACCAGTATTTTTGGCAGCTCCCTGCGGTAGACATAATCCTCGACTACCAGCCTGGCCAGATTGTTTCCGGCGCCTGTCACACGGTAGTGAGAACGGCCCTGACGGATATTTATCTCGAACATCTTGAACTTTCCGTCCCTGCTGTCCAGCTTTATATCCGCGTCCGCAAAGCCCTCGTAGCCTATGGATTCCATCATGTTGCCGATCTTATTCATCAGCTCTTCGTTGTAGACTGTAAGGGTGGCGGCGTTGTTTCCAATAGCCGTGGGAGTATGCTCCTCCAGCAGCACGTTGCCGAAATTCATCAGCTTGACCTTATGGTCCGACCCGATATACATCTGCAGATCGTAGATGGAATCGTCAGCACCGGGGACCATGTCCTGGATGATCATGTGGTCGTCGTAGCCGTTGGCATATATGAGCTTAAGAGTATCCACCAGCTCCTGCTTTGAGTTTATAAAATAAGCCTTGTGGAAGCCCTGGAACTTCTTTTTGTGATACTTTACCGAATCGGAAGCCTTCAGCACCACCGGATAGCCGAAATCGATCTCAAAAACGTAGTTCATCTCCGGGGTGTAGATGAAGGTTTTTGCGTAGTCCAGGCCGTATTCGTCGCAGAGCTTGTAAAAGCTCTCCTTCAGGGTTATGCGGTCCAGGATGGGCTTGTCGGAGTAAGGGACGATGTAGCCCAGGCCCTTCAGATACTCCTTGTTTTCCACGATAAGACGCACATAATGGTCCGCGCAGCCAAGAAGTATCATGTCCTTTGCGGGCAGCCCCTCCTCGGAAACGCCCATCTGCTCGGGCCCTGCAGTCTCAGCCTCAGGACCGGTTATGGGTCCCCCCACTCTGCCGTATTTACGGTAGATCTTAGCCATGGTGTCCTGAAAGACCTCGGTCTCGTCCAGCCGCGGCTCCTCGAAATAGTCCAGTATCCTGGTCTCCTCCGTAATGACGCCGCCCTTGGCCCTCGCCACCATAAGGGACTTTATCCCGTAGGCCTCGTGGAAGGCCCTTCCCATGCTGTATACGTTGATGTCCGATGCCAGCAGCACCGGCATGAAATTCACATTGCTCAAATCCATCCTCCTGACCGGCTCAGCGCCACAGTCAGACTAAATATACCCCTTGGGGTTGTTCTTCTGCCAGTTCCAGCTGTCCCTGCACATGTCCACAAGGTCCAGCTCAGCTTTCCAGCCCAGCACCTCCTGGGCCTTTGCGGGATTGCTGTAGTAGGAATCGATGTCTCCCGGCCTTCTGGGCTTGATCTCGTAGGGGATCTCGATTCCGTTGGCCTCCTCAAAGGCGTGGACCACGTCCAGAACGCTGTAGCCGACCCCGGTGCCCAGATTGAAGATCTCGACACCGCACTTCTCTTCGACTGCCTTCAGCGCTGCCACATGACCCTTAGCCAGGTCCACCACGTGGATGTAATCCCTTACGCCTGTGCCGTCGTGAGTCTGATAATCGTTTCCGAAAACGCCCAGCTTAGCGAGTCTTCCCACCGCCACCTGAGTAATGTAAGGCATCAGGTTGTTGGGAATGCCGCTGGGATCCTCTCCTATGAGGCCGCTTCTGTGGGCTCCGATGGGGTTGAAATAGCGCAGGATGACCACATTCCAGGGGTTTTCGTCGCCGTTTTTGACGTCCGCTGTGTGAAGATCCGTCAGGATGTCCTCAAGCATGGACTTGGTGGCGCCGTAGGGATGCATGGCCGCATGCTTCTGGGCGGTCTCCGGGATGGGACTGAAGTCCGGAACGCCGTAGACCGTGGCAGAGGAGCTGAAAATGATGCTCTTGCAGCCTGCCTTTCGCATCTCATCCACCAGCACCAGAGTGCCGTAAACATTGTTTTCATAGTATTCCCAGGGCTTCAGCACCGATTCGCCCACAGCCTTGAGGCCGGCGAAATGAATGCAGCAGTCGAACACCGGCTCGGCCTCAAACATGGCAGCCAGGCCCTCTCTGTCCCTTATATCCACCATGTAGAACGGCAGATCCGCGTTCTTTATGCCCTCAAGCTCCAGGACTCTGGATATCCTTCCGAGCACCAGCTCCTTGCTGTTGGACAGATTGTCCAGTATAACCACCCTGTGGCCTGCCTTTATAAGCTCCACAACGGTATGGGAACCGATGAATCCGGTCCCTCCAGTAACAAGAATGTTCATATATCCCTTCACTGTCCTTTCCTAGTCCTCGTCGTCCAGAGCTCCGCCTGCAGCGGAAACAGAGGATATAACAGATGCCACAGCCACAACAACGCCTGCTATGACCGCAAAGCCCACTACAGAAAGGGCGATAATAACACCGGTAGTCATTTTTCTCTCCTTAAAATTATCTGATGAAATTCATGCTTGCGCGGGGCTCCTTCTCCGGCAGGCCGTACTTTTCCTTGCCAAGGGCGATGGCCTTGATAAGGAAGCTCATGTTCTTTGCCAGAGTGCGCATGATGCGTCTTCCCTCCACGTCCTGTTCAGCCTCTCCGGCAGCTGCGCCGTAAGCGCCGTTCCAGTAGCAGCTGGAGGCCACGGGCATGCCTGAGATAGAAAAGTACTTGTTAAGCTGATCGAAGGTGGTCTCGATGCCGCCCCTTCTTGCTATGGCAACGGCTGCGCCTACCTTCATGGTCTTGTCGTAGTTGGTGCAGTAGAAGAGCCTGTCCATTACAGCGTCCAGCGTTGCGTTGGCAGAGGCGTAATATACCGGGGTCGCTGCGATAAGGCCGTCGGCCTGCTCGAACTTTTCAGCGATCTCGTTGACGCCGTCATCGAATACGCACTTGCCGTTTCTTTTGCAGAAACCGCATGCGATGCAGCCTCTGATGGGCTTGTTGCCGACCTGGATGACTTCAGTTTCGATGCCTTCCTCGGCAAAGGCCTCCTCCAGCAGGGAAACAGCATAGCTGGTGTTTCCGCCCTGCCTGGGGCTGCCGTTTAGTATAAGAACCTTCATCATAAATCTCCTTTATGTAAACATACCATTAACTATCGATCACATTGACGTTTATTCATCCAGCACCGCTGCGCCAAGGACCTCTCATATGGGATCCCTTATAAGCAGATCCGCCTGGCTGTCCATGCCGGTGGAGCTCATGTTGATGACCACCAGCTTGCTGCCGCGGAAGTAGTGGATGAAGCCCGCCGCAGGGTACACCGCCAGCGAGGTGCCGCCGATTATAAGCACATTCGCCCTGCTGATGGCATTGACGGACTTATTGATGCAGTCCTCGTCCAGCATCTCGCCGTAGAGCACCACATCCGGCTTTATCAGACCGCCGCATTCGCAGTAAGGTACACCGTTTCTGCAGTTCTTCTCGTCCATTATGTAGTCGAGATCATAGAATCTGCGGCATTTTGTGCAGTAATTGCGCTCCACAGAGCCGTGAAGCTCGTAGACCCGC
>JAEEPD010000065.1 GCA_016284575.1 Bacillota bacterium
GAGAGAAGCAAAAAAGAAGTTCAGCAAAATTGAGAGCAAGAAGAGCGCCAGGTTTACGCTTGACTAAACTCGGGAGGGATAGACAATGGCTACCATGACTCCGATACCGCAAAACTATAAGAAAAATGTTGATTGGATTCTTGGCGCATATACCGATGCAGGGGTATCTTTCACGAACGGTTTTCAAAAAGACGCTATTCAGAATGCAGTCGGCGCTCGTAAAACCAACAAATGGAAAGGCTGGAAATGTGATATTTCATTCGTTGAAAATGATCACGGCCGCTTTGTTGTTGTAGAGGACTCTGGCACTACAGGGCTCACAGGGCGCAATATACCTGCAGGCGAGGTCAACAAAATGATGGCGGAGGAAATAGTCCTTCCACCTGAAGAACGCCTTGCGCGCTTTACCTCCATGTTCAACTCCGGCGGCAACACAACTGGCGGCGGTCTTTACGGCGCAGGAAAGAGCGTATATTCAGTTGCATCAGAGGCATATGTATATTACTTTGACTCCTTGAGAGAGGACAATAAGTATGTAGCAAATGTCAATGATTGCGGGCGGGTAATGGAAACCGCTCTTGAGGGTGACGAAGCCCGCGCTTTTATCCTCGAAAAGACGGGACTGCCTTCCAAAACTACTGTGGGCACACGTGTTATCATCGCCTCCCCCAAGACGGAGCTGTCTGAAGCGATTCAGGATGGCAGTATCATCCCGTTAATTCAGGAATCCTGGTGGCTAATTATTCAGCGGCTGCCAGAAGATGCCGCTATTACCGTAAACGGGGTCCCGATTCTTGTCCCGGATGACATCAAGCAGGCTACGCGCTCCTTTGAACTCCAAGCCCCCGAATTGTATTCCACCGGCCATAAAGTTAAACACTTTGGCTTGTATGTGTTTGAGGACGGCACCAATCGCTGGTCAGGGATTTCCTACTATCGCAAGGGAATGAAAATCGGTGATATTGACATCAAGGATGTCCCCAAAAAGATCGATGGCAAATTCTGGGGCTATATCGAAGTTGACGAGCTTTGGGAGGAAGAACTGTCCGACATTGAGGACAAGGTCCATTTTGGCGTCAGCAAAGGTAAAAAGAAAACCATAACATATCAGAATCTGAAGAACTACTGTAACAGCAGATTCAGAGCCCATATGATAGAGTGGGGTTATATCAAGGATAAAGAGAGCGAAGACAAAAAGCTCAAAGATGAACTGAAGAGCATTGCAGAGGAACTCCAGGATCTTTTTGATAAGCTGCAGTTCGAAGACCTCGGCAAGGGGCCGCAGAAGCCCGATTTTGACGTTCGCTGGCAGGACATTCATTATCCCGAGGCTGAAACAGAACGGGTTACCTCTGGTGATACAATCTCTTTTTCTGTTAGAATCAAGAGTTCTTATGCAACGGACAAAAAGTTTGAGTATAAGCTGTCTGTAGTGGACGCGGAGACAGGGGAAGTTATTTCGCTTGTAGACTCTGGGAAGGTGACTGTACAATCTAATACCGTCTTCAAAAAAGATTACGCTCACAAGGTCACAAAGGACAATTCCAGGCAGTTCGCAGAAAACCGTATTGTTCTATCTGTAAAGGTAATCGGCAGCGGCAAAGAGAAAACAAAGGTTCTCCCGTATTTTTACGATATAGACAAGCCCGATAATTCTCGAGAGACCGTTGGTCTCACTCTGCATGAATGCCTATTTCCGGTTCAGGGCAGCCGCCGTGTAAATTTCGGCGAAGCTGTTCGTAAAGTCTGCTGGAAGATTGAGAACAAGCGTAACCATGCCTTGAACTATCGTCTGAATGTGAGCATCCACAATGCAAGTGAAAAAAGCTGCCCCAAAATAGTGGATGTCATATCCTTCACTGGACTCATCCCGCCTTTTGAGGATGTAATAACCCCGTATGTCGAAGAAATCGTTTTTGACAGAGCTACATACGAGCCGCACCTTTCAGAAGGCGTTTTGGAACTGCGCGCCAGATTGATTGCCAATGAAGACGATCCTCTGTTTGAGAAAGGCGATAGAATCACCTTCTACTACTTCAAGATTTTCTTGAACACGGATGAGAAGAGCGGAAAGAGCGATTCGTTCGATATCCAGCTTGCTGATGCACCGGATCGATATGAACGCGCTTGGCGTGAAGCCGGCAACGGCAGATCTATCACCCTGAACATTGGCCACGCTGCTTATCGAAATCTTGATGAGTATCCCGATATCCAGCACGACTACCTGCGTGAGCACATGATGAAGCAGTATGTGCTTCTCTACCTTGATGAAGGCAAATATGACGTGTTCGGTGAGGGTTTCTCAGATTTGGAGCCGCAGGAGGCTGCAGACAAGGTCATTCAAAAAATAGAGAACGTCTTTTATCAAAGCTTGAAGTCTTGAGGTGAGCAGTATGGCAGTAAATCATGTAGTGTCTTTGGACAGTGAGGGGCATCTCATATATAAGGGACTCCTTACCGCCAAAGAAATAGCGACTATAGATGATATTCTAAATGCCCTTAAGGCTGAGATTCCGCAGATTGAGGCGGATTTGGAAAGCGTTTATGGGCAGTCGGTGATGTATAAGTACAACCTTGGCTTGTTTCTCGGCTCTCTTCTGGAAAAGCATGGAATTACTATTGCTGAGCGTAGGCGGTTCTGGGATGAGATAAAGACTTTTGCTACAAAAGAAGACCGTAAGCGGGACGAGGGTGCAAATTCCGTCACAAGAAGCTTCTATCAGCAATGCTATATTCTGTCGCAGCAGGATAAGGAAGTCGTTGAAAAACTGACCTGGCGGCAATGGCAGGACATCCTGGATAGAGTTGGTAATAGAGAAGACGAACGCATTTTCCAATGGATTCGTCAGGTGCCAGGCAAAATCCGCGAGGATGACTGGAGAGAATTTGAAAAGGCGCTCCATCTGTATCTGAAGGGCAAAGACACCAGCGTATTTGAGTTGGATGAGCTTTTCGCCATCTACGATTCGCTGATGATGATGGTCAGAATATGGCGCTCTAAGTTCAAAGAATTCAGTGAGCAGCATCCAAAATCGGCAAAAATCAAGACCAAGGGAACCTGGGCAAAGAAGTATTATGCACGTTGCTTTGCCCTGAAAAAAGAACTCCGCACAAAAGTGATAACAGAGGATATTTGCAATCAGGCATTTTCTGAACTGATGGACTTATAGAAAACTGCCCCGGGAGAGGATTATCATGGCAGATAGCGTATCTAAGGAGCAACGAAGCTGGAATATGTCACGCATCCGCGGCACTAACACTCAAATTGAGGTCATGGTCCGAAAATGCTTGTTCAGCCACGGTTTCAGATACAGGAAAAATGTTGCTTCTCTTCCAGGAAAACCGGACATCGTGCTGCCGAAGTATAAAACAGTGATATTTGTCCACGGCTGCTTTTGGCACAGGCATGAAGGTTGCAAATATGCGACAACACCAAGTAGCAACTCTGAATACTGGCAGCAAAAGTTCCGCCGAAATATTGAAAATGATAGAAGGCATAACCAAGAGTTAAGCGCTCTGGGCTGGAAAGTCATTACAATATGGGAGTGCGAAATAAAAAAAGACTTTGATCATACGATGGATCAAGTAATTTGCAATTTGAAGTCACATGAGTAAAAAAAGACCACATCCAAGGAATATACTCCAAAGATGTGGTCTTTTTCATTGTGGCCCCGCTTGAAGACGTCACTTAAAACGGTTAATTTGAACTGTCGTTAAGTGAATTGCCCCTACAGGTCCGTTCCTTTTCTATTATGCTCTTTCCGCGGTCCCTTATCTGGTGATGACCGTGCCGGTCTTCCCCTCCAGGGCCTCGGCGGCCCGGGACAGGGAGGTGATGAGAGCGGTGCAGCCCTCGGCGCTGTCGCGGACGAACTGCATGCAGGACTCCACCTTGGGCAGCATGCTGCCAGGGGCGAACTGCTTCTCGCCGATATACCGCTCGCAGTCGGCCAGGGTCATGGAGGCCAGATCCACCTGGTCGGGCTTGTTGAAGTTGATGCTCACCCGGTCCACGGCGGTCAGGATGATCAGGCGATCCGCCTTTACGTCCCTTGCCAGCAAAGCGCTGGCGCGGTCCTTGTCGATGACGGCGGCCACGCCCTTGAGCCCCTCGGGGGTCTCGACGACGGGGATGCCGCCGCCGCCCACGGTGATGACGATGTCACCGGCGGCCACCAACTGCTCCACCACCTTCCGCTCCACGATCCGCTGAGGGATGGGAGAGGGCACCACGCGGCGGTAGCCGCGGCCGGCGTCCTCCACAAAGATGAAGCCCTTCTCGGCGGCGATCTTCTCGGCCTCCTCCTTGGTGTAGAAGCTGCCCACCGGCTTGGTGGGGTGCTGGAAGCCGGGATCATCCTCACTGACCACCACCTGGGTCACCACGGTGGCGCACTCCTTATCGATGCCGCGGCGCTTCAGCTCCTCCTGGATGGCCTGCTGCAGGTGGTAGCCGATATAGCCCTGGGTCATGGCGCCGCACTCGGGGAACGGCATGAAGGGGGTGCCTCCGCCCTTGTTGGCGGAGAACTCCATGGCCAGGTTGATCATGCCCACCTGGGGGCCGTTGCCGTGGCCGATGATGACCTCATAGCCCTTTTCCACCAGGTCCACGATGGGCTTGGCGGTGCTCTTTACCAGCTCCAGCTGCTGCTCGGGGGTCTTGCCCAGGGCGTTTCCGCCCAATGCTACAACGATTCTCTCTGCCATGTCCTCACTTCAGAGTCGCATACATGACCGCCTTGATGGTGTGCATGCGATTCTCTGCCTCCTGGAACTGACGGGCCTGCTTGCCCAGGAACACGTCGTCGGTGACCTCCATGGCCTCCAGGCCGAACTGCTGATAGATGTCCTCGCCCACGGTGGTCTCCCGGTCGTGGAAGGAGGGCAGGCAGTGCAGGAAGATGGCGGTGGGCTTGGCCATGGCCATCAGTTCCTTGTTGACCTGATAGGGCAGCAGCAGCTTGATGCGCTTGGCCCACAGCTCAGCGGGCTCGCCCATGGACAGCCAAATATCGGTGTACAGCACGTCGCAATCCTTGGCGCCCTGCTTGATGTCCGTGGTCAGCTCGATCTCGGCGCCGGTCTCGGCGGCGATGGCGCGGCACTTGGCCACCAGCTCGTCCTTGGGCATCAGCTCCTGGGGCCCGCAGGCGCAGAAGTGCATACCCAGCTTGGCGCAGACCACCATCAGGG
>JAEEPD010000066.1 GCA_016284575.1 Bacillota bacterium
TTAAGATCCACCAGGTATTTCCGCACTGGCTCAGGCTCCTGGCCTGAGGCAGCATCTGAAGCTTCCGGCGCCTCAAAGCGCAGGGGCTTTACAGCAGTCATCTCCTGAGCCCAGTAGTAGCGGTCGGTGAAGGCCTCTGCCACATCGCCGTTCACCTCACAGCCGCAGAAATCTATACCTGGCCCGATATAGACCAGCATGTCCTCTGGGTCTGAACCAAACTCCCGCATCATGGTCTCCGCCAGCACGGCAGCGATGCCGTCATAGGTGCCGCGCCAGCCCGCATGAGCCAGACCTATGGCCCGCCTTACGGGATCGCAGATATATATGGGAAGGCAGTCTCCGTGGGTGCTGGTGAGGACGACGCCCGGAACATCGGTGACGCAGCCGTCGGTGGCTTCAATACCAAGAAGAGCCTCTGAGCGCCATTCAAGGGCGGGAGCATCAGCCTGCTCACCCTTAGCCCAGGCGCTGTTCACAGCCACATCAGTGGCCAGAGCGGAGCCGTAATAGCTGAGGGCAAAGCGAAGCTTTCCATCGAAGGGGTCGGTTCCTGAGGGATGGCATGGAGCCTCGGAAGCCGTGCCGGAATCGCTGCAGGAGGGTCCCGGAGTTGCAGCAGCCTCGCCGCTTCCTGCATTCCGGGGCAGCAGCTCCTTCAGGCTCAGAAAGTCCGGAGCCTTGGGGACCTCTAAGGGAGCCTCGCCCTCCGGCAGCTCCCGAAGCACCGCTATTCTTGTGCCATGGACAAGATAAGGCCAAAGGACCAGGTCTCCCCGGCCTTGGGCCTCATTCGCAAGCATGGCTCTTATATGATTTGATTTTTCGGGGCGCTGGGTGAAGCCCGCGTGGACTCCCTGCCCCTCGAATATCTTAATTTCCTTCATCAGTGTTTTCCAGGGGCTTTATTACCCCCATATTGAACTTGACCAGCATGGGCATCAGAGCCTGGTAAAGGCTATCGGAAGAAGCCCCTTCCTCCAGCTGGCAGCTGAGGATGAGACTCAGGGAATTCCTGTCCATGCTTACGCTTTCAAAGCTCAGGCCGTCATAATAGCCCTCCAGCCCTGCGCAGAATTCCACAACATCGTCCGCGTCATCGGGGGTGAAGCTTATGCCCTTCGCAAAGTCGCAGAGGGTGGTCAGGCTTTCGGAATAGATCTCCAGGCTTTTTCCGCGGCTGCGGTAGTTGAGAGAGGCGCCCTTCATCATGCGGTAGGCGGTGACGGATTCCTTCAGCTCCTCGTAGCGGGCAGCCACGAGAACCATGGAAACACCAGTCTCCCGTGTCCCCTTGAGACTGCTCAGGCGTATGCCGCCCTGCCCCAGGGACATCTTCTCCATTTTTTTAGCTATCTCAAATAGGAGTCTTGCCATGGCTTCTACCTGTAGGGGCCATAAAGCCTGCGCCTTTCGTAGGCGTCGGTGTGAATGAATTCTTCGCCGGTCAGGGTGCTGAGAGCCTTCTGCGCATCGGCTGCGCGGCTCACGTGGCCTGCGGCCTTAAGGTCAGGATTCTCCTCAAAGCCATCCACCAGCGGGATCACGTAGTACTGATCCTTGCCGTTTTTGCGGTATTTCTCCACCCAGGTGCCCACATAGCTGACGTCATCGTAGCTGACGGTGCCGGTGGTCCTGTCGTAGGTGATCTCCAGGTTGGCGATCATGCCCTGCTCGGTGCGGATGGAGGTCTCGGTCCCGTAGACGGAGGCCAGGGTCTCCCTGCGCTGGTTGGAGATGAAATTGCCCATGGAAACGAAGACAGGTACCCTGCGGACGGCACTTGCTGCGGGCTCTGTGACCGCCGACGGGCTTGCCGAAACAGCAGCATCAGTGCTCGGTGCCTCGGCGGGTCCTGCCGCCCCGGCGACCTCAATATAGGAGATCTCCTGCACCACGTGGGGATGGGAGGCGAAAATGACATCGGCTCCCGCCTCTGCCAGGGCCTGGGCCACCTTGTACTGGGTCTTGTTGCCCTTCTTCTGATACTCCTCGCCCCAGTGGACGTAGGCTATCATAAGCTCGGCTCCGGCCTCCCTGCAGGCCTTTATCTCCTCGCTCATGGACTTAAGGTCAGCATCGATATGTGACCCGTCCTGACTGTAGGTGTTGGCGGCGAAAACTGCAGCATCGCTTATGGGGTTGCCGTTCAGGGACCTTCTGCCATTCTGGCGGGGGGTCTCGTAGGTATAGGCAAGAATGCCCACCTTAAGGCCCTTCACCTCCACGATCTGCCAGCGCTCCTCGCCCTCGGCGCGGGTGCCGGACACGGTGAGACCCTTCTCCTTGCATACCTCCATGGTGCGTATCATGCCGCTGTAGCCGCTGTCGTACATGTGATTATTGGAGGTTATGGCCACATCTATGCCCGCATCCACCATGGCATCCACGATGGAATCGGGGGTGCGGAAGGAGGGATAGCCCCGGTAGTTGCTGCCGGGGGTAGTGCATTCCAGATTGGCCAGGGTAAGATCAGCGTCGGAAAGCCAGGGCTTTACGTAGGTAAAGGGCTCCGTAAACTCATAGCTTCCGTCGCTTTGCTGGGCCGCCGTAAGCTGGGGCCCATGGGCCATGATGTCACCTATGCAGGTGATCTTAAGGCTTATGGTCTTTCGCGGAAGTATCAGGGGCTTGTTTCTGCTCCTCTCGTCCGCTGCCTCGTCCAGCCTTCTCTCCTCCGCCTCCGCAGCCAGCCTTGCGGCCTCCTCAGCAGCCCTTTCGGCAGCCTTCTGCCTCTGGATCCTGAGTACAGTAAAAGCAGCGCCCGCAATGATCGCCAGGAACAGCACCAGGGCTATTATCCTGTTTCTTCTGATGCGCCGCTTTTTTCTCTCCGCGTCCCGTCTGGCTCTTCTGGCTTCAGATCTTTCGTCCATCGCAGCCCTTTAATGCCTTTCTTATTACTCGCCGAAGCTGAAGGCGTTTACAGCCTCAACAGCCTCGATCTCGCCGGGGAACAGCTCCTGAAGGATCTGCTCGATACCGCCCTTTACAGTTGCCTGGGAATAGGGGCAGCCTGCGCAGTGTCCCTGCAGCTCAACAAGGACCACCTTGTCCTCGGTGTAGTCGACAAACTGCACGTCTCCGCCGTCTCTCTGAAGATAGGGCCTGATCTGATCCAGTGCTTCGATGATCTTTTCTTTCTGCTCGTTCATTTTTTCTCCTTCTGCCCCGAAGGGCTATGTAAAATTTTTATATACGCTATTCGCCCCAGGAGGGGGTCACTATATATACCTGCTTAAGCTCCGTGCCCTTCAGCTGCTCCACCGCAACCTCCTTGATGGGATCTCCGATGGAGTTCAGGGTCAGGGTGCCGGTGACGCCGTCCATTTTATATATGCTCGTGAGGGCTCTTGAGAGCCTGTAGCTGTCCGTGAAGCTCTCCGCCTGCTGTATGGCTCTGATGGCCAGAAGGTAGGCGTCGTAGCCCAGGGCGAAGTTCTCGGAGGGCACTGCGTCCTCCCCGTATTTCGCCTTGTAAGCCGCCAGGAAGCTTCTTGCTGTGGTGTTTTCGCTTATATCCGTGTCGTAGTCCACCAGATAGGAGATGCCGTCCAGATAGTAATTTCCGTCGTTTCCGTATTCCGAGTCCGCAGCGGTTATATCCTTCCAGCTGCTGGTGCCTATCCAGTTGAACTCAAATTCATTTTCCCTCGCAAACTTTATGACCTTGGCTGCCTCCGCCGCCCCCTCGGGGTAAAAAACGGTCTCACAGCCGGTGAGCTCAAGGCTGATGAGGTAAGGCATGTAGTTTTCTATGCCCTCGGGATAGCTTACGGTCTGGACGCTGTCCTCCGCCCCTGTGAGGCTGACCATGGTGCTGCTGAACTGGTCCGCTATGGTCTGGGCGTAGTCGTCTCCCTGACGCATGAACACAGCCACCTTATCATCCTTCAGGGCATCTACGACATAGTGAGCCGCGCTGTTGCCCTCGTAGGAATCTATGTAGCACACCCGGTAGTAATACTCGTTGGTCTGGGTGACAAGGGGGTTCTTGCAGGTGATACCGATGGCGGGAAGATGGTTTTCATTGAAAATGTCGCCGCCTGCCATGCTCAGAACGCTCTTGAAGCTTCCCAGAGCGAAGACAGCGCCGCTGTCCACCAGCATCTGAGCTGCCTCTCTTGCGCCCTCCACCTCCGACTTGTTGTCGGCGTATATCAGGTCCACCCGGGCAGTCTGAATATTGCTGCCGCTGCCGTAGGAGGCATGACCGATCTGCTCGTGGGCCAGCTCTATGCCCGCGATCTCATCCTTTGCAGCCTCTGCGTCAACGCCGCTCAAAGGCTCGAAGATGCCGAAGTAGATCACATCCTCGCTGTCCTCCTCGCCAAAAAAGGCTGCTTTGAAGTTGTCGTAGCTGGCGCAGCCCGTAAGCCCCAGGATCAGGGCCATGGAAAGAAGCAGCGCCAGGCAGAGCTTAAGTTTTTTCATGAATTACCAGCGTTTTATCTTGTTGGTAGTGGTCTTTTCAAATTCTGTGTCGCGCAGAACCACGCGCTTCACCCTCTTGTAGGAGGACATGAGGTCGTTGATGCGGTCCACCTCGCCGTCGATCAGCTTCCGGAGAGCCTCATCATCCAGAGCGCCGTACTTTTCGGTGATCTCCGCCATGTCGGGGAATATCTCCGCCTGCACCAGCAGGTCGTCGTCCTTGCTGCTGTCTATGCCCTTTACCACGCATTCCTTGATGTAGGGGCTCTGGCAGAGGTAATATTCCACCTCCTCCGGGAAGATATTCTTGCCGTTCTTGGTGACGATGACGTTCTTCTTGCGGCCGGTGATGTAGACGTAGCCGTCCTTGTCCAGATAGCCGTAGTCTCCGGTGCGGAGCCAGCCGTCGTCGCTCAGGACCTTGGCGGTCTCCTCCGGATCCTTGTAATAGCCCAGCATTACGGAATCGCTGCGGCAGACTATCTCTCCTATGCCGTTTTCATCAGGGTCGGCTATGTAGAGCTCGGTGCCCTCCAGCGGAAGACCCGCAGCGGCAGCCTTGGGCGCCCAGGAGGGGTTGAGGGCGATGATGGGGGAGCACTCCGTCATGCCGTAGCCCTGGAGCATCTTAAAGCCCATGGCGTTGAAGTCACGGACCACCTCCGGATCCACAGCGGCAGCGCCCGCGATCAGAAGCTCCAGATGGCCGCCCAGGCCTTCGTGGACGCTTTTGAAGAGCCTTGCTCTCTGCTTTTCCAGCCTTCTGTCCAGGGGTCCCAGATGAGACAAGGCCTTGACTGCCTTAAGAGCGGTCTCCATCTTTTTCTTCTGGCCGCTTTTCTCAGCGTTCTTCCAGACCCGCTTGTGCATGCTCTCGAAGATGAGGGGCACCGCCAGTATGTAGCTGGCCTCCGCCTCCGCCAGATTCTTTGCAATGTATTTAAGGCCCTCGCAGAAGGCGATGGTGCAGCCCTGGAAAAGGGCGCAGACAATGTCCGCGGAGAACTCGTAGGTGTGATGTATGGGCAGCACGGACAGACCGATCTTCTTGCTCAGTATGTCCATGTTCACGTATTTTGCCGTGGCCTGAATGTTGTAGCAGATATTTCTGTGGCTGAGCATTACGCCCTTGGCAAGGCCGGTGGTGCCGGAGGTGAAGAGGAGTATGCGCATCTCGTCCGGATCCAGGGGCAGCTCGTCATAGGCAAGAGCCCCGCCAGCCCGAAGGGCTTCACCCTCCGTCAGCAGCTGCTTGAAGGAGATGCGGGCCTCCGTGTGCTCCGTCTGATCCATGTCTATGAGGGTCGGGAGCTTCGCATCCCCGGAGCCCTCCTGCAGCATGGCGCAGGCTTCAGTTATCTTGGCCGAGACCTTGGCAGAGAAAATGATCGCATCCAGCTCAGCCCGCTTTATGAGGGCTGCCAGCTCCTGGGCAGGAAGCTCCTTGTCCAGAGGCACGATGATCCCAAGTCCGTTGGCAGCAGCAAAATAGCTGACCACCCACTCGTAGCGGTTCTCGCCTATGACACCTATGCGGCCGCCCTGAAAGCCCCTGTCCATAAGGGCTGAGCCCAGGCTGTGGACGTCGTCGTAGAACTGCTGATAGGAAATGGGAAGATATTTGCCGCCCGGCTTGTCCTTGTACATGAAGGCAGCGGTTTTTGAATATTTATCCTTTATGTATTCCAGAAGTGCTCTGAGATCTGTAAGCATATTTTTCTCCTTCGCCCTGCGGGGCGGATCAGGACGCAGCGGGTATTTTTCCGCAACGCCAAAAAGGCTGTTTGGCAGCCTGAAAGCGTCTTATTGTATCATTCAAAAGAATTTAATGCAAGTGAAGAAACTGTGAGGGGCAGGAGCTGCTCCAGGCAGCCCTGTCCCATGCTTTCCGGAGGCTTGAATCCCCGGACCAAAAGTGCTAAAATGATTTGTTCCATATACTTATGGGGGAAAGAATGAGCTTATTTAGCAGAAACAGCGGAATAAAACTGAATAAATACAAGAACACCGTGGGCATGGCCGTGGTGCCGGTATCCACTCCCGAGCGGGTCTATGTGCCCCTGCCCTCCATGGAGGGCTTTTCCTGCACGCCCGCAGTTTCCCCGGGAGATATGGTTGGCATGGGCCAGCTCATAGGAAAAAGCGAAAGCAGGAGGCTCGCCCCTGTTCACAGCAGCGTCTCCGGCACTGTGGAAGCCATCGAGGAGTTTCCCCTGCCCCTTGGCGGAAGCTGCCTCCACGTGGTGATAAGATCCGACGGAAGGCAGGATGCGGCGGAGGGCATAAAGGCTCCGGCCTTCGGGGACCGGGAGAGCTTCCTTAAGGCCGTCTGGGCCTCGGGCATCACAGAAAAGGGCGAAAGCTGCATCTCCATTGCAGAAAGCTTCGATTTTCCCGAGGGCTCGGTGGATACCCTGATAGTTAACGCGGCGGAGAGCGAGCCCTATCTTACTGTAGACCACATGACCATGCTGGCCTACGCGGAGGAGCTTACAGCAGGCTGCAGAAGCCTGATGGCAGGCCTTGGGATCCCCAGGACCGTCATCGCCATAGAGGAAAACAAGAAGGATGCCGCAGAGCTCCTTGAAAAATACGCAGACGAAAGCATACAGATAAAAATGCTGCCGGATACCTATCCCCACGAGGAGCTTAGGACCCTTCTCAGAGAGACTGTGGGAAGAGAGCTTCCCGGAAGAAAGAAGCCTGTTGACGCGGGGGCCGCAGTCATAGGCATCAGCGCCCTGCTCAAGCTTCAGCAGTACTTTGAAGGGGGCATGCCCCTGATCACAAGAAGCCTTACCATCGAAGGCAATGCCATAGCAAGGCCCATGAACATCGAGGCCCCCATAGGGACCAGGCTTTCCGAGATAATAGCCTTCTGCGGAGGCATAAAAGAAGGAAAGAGGCTTGGAAAGCTCATACTGGGAGGCCCGATCAAGGGCACAGCCCTTACCGGAGCCAGCTTTTCCGTAGGCAAGGGGGACTTCGGGCTCATCTGCTTCGACGAAAAATACGCCATAGGAGGCAGGGAGACTGCCTGCATCAACTGCGGACGCTGCAATGAAGCCTGCCCGGAGGGACTTATGCCTGCCCTCATATCAAAGGCCTGGAGGAGCGGACGCTTCGAACGGCTGGAGGCCTTAAACGCAGGGCTTTGTACCGGCTGCGGAGCCTGCAGCTACGTGTGTCCCGCAAGAAAGCCCCTGAGGGCAGAGCTCGCGGAGGCGAAGGCCTTTCTGGCGGTGAAGGATGCCGCAGAGCAGGAGGCTGAGCCCCTGACTGAAGAGGAAGGAGGCGGTCTTTAGGTGAATCCCGATAAAGAAAGGCTGACCCTTTCCCCTGCGCCCCACCTCAGCGCAAGAGAAGATACAGCCTATATCCATAAAAACGTAATAATCGCCCTTATTCCCCAGCTCCTGGTGTCCATCTGGATCTTCGGCTGGAGGGCTCTGGTCCTGACCGCAGCCTGCACAGCCTTCTGCGTCATATTCGAATGGGTCATCAGAAGAGTTCTGGGCCGCAGCAGCACCATAGGGGACCTTAGCGCCGTCATCACCGGCATGCTGCTGGCCTTCTGCCTGCCCGTTTCCATACCCCTTTGGATGGCAGCGGTGGGCTGCTTCAGCGCCATAGTGGTGGTA
>JAEEPD010000011.1 GCA_016284575.1 Bacillota bacterium
TAATGCCCCTGCTTCTGTACATATCCATGCTCTTGTGCTCTATCTAAGCCGAAGGAAGAGTCTCCGCAGCCTCCTCAAGACTTATGCCGTAGTGGAGTCCGCAGGCCGCCGCAAGAGCCGCATTGTGGGCATTGTGAGCCCCCGGGAAGGGAAGCACAAAGTGCTGATCGTCAAGATCGAATTCTATTCCATCCAGTCCCTTGTCCACGATATTCGACAGCTTAAGCCTGGCCTCCGGGCCTTCTCCCACCGCGTAGATCGGGAAGTTTCCGGGTGCCAGCCTCCTGATATCCTTCTCGTTTAAGAAGGGACTGTCGCAATTATAAAGCAAAGGCTGGCCAGCTTCAAGATGGCTTGTGATTTTAAGCTTCTCAATTGCCACGCCCTCCCTGCTTCCTATGTTCTCCATGTGGACCACACCCACGTTGGTTATCATCACGATCTCAGGCCTGAGCCAGGAGGTGTACTCAAAAAGCTCGTTTTTCCTGTCCATACCCATCTCAAAAACCACAGCTTCTACATCCGGCCCCGCCAGGAAGCAGGTCATGCAGATGCCAAGGTGGGTGTTGTAGTTCCGCTCGCTGCATACGGTATTGTATTTTGCGCTCATGACGGCCTTTGTGAGGGCCTTGGTGGAGGTCTTGCCGGTACTTCCGGTGATGCCTATCCTTATTGGCTTCCACTGGTTTATATAGGCCAGAGCCATGTCCGCGAAGGCCTTGCCCGTATCGGGTACAAGAATGCAGCAGGCATCGCTGTGGGCCTTCATCAGAGCCTTGGCAGGCTCCTCCTCAGAGACAAGAAAGATCCTGGCGCCGAGGCCGTAGGCTCCCTCAAGGAAACGGTGACCATCATTCACATCGCCGATGACTGCAACGAACATGCTCCCGGGACGGCACTCCCTGGAATCTATCCTGACGTCGGAAGCGAAGAGCCCCTCAGCTCCAAGAAGCTTCCCTCCGCAGGCCTCTGCAAGAAATTCTGCGCTTGTTTTTACCATATGTTTCATCCCCTTTATTTCTCTGTTTTCAGCAGAAGAGACGCTGGCCTTCCGGCAGCGCCTTCTACTCGTAATACAGCGTAACTGTTGAATTCTTCGGTGCAGTCTCCCCTGCTTTGGGGTACTGGTCCACCACCGTCAGCTCCTCGTAGTTTTCCAGCTCCGGGCTCACCACACAGGAAAGCTCCTTGCCGGCCAGTATGCCTATGGCATTTTCTATGCTCTTTCCGGAGACGTCCGGAATGGTCACGTAGCTGCGGTTTTTGGCCTTAAGATCGGCCTCTGTATAATTTGGTTTGATGTCCTTATAGACAAACAGGTCCTGCATTATCTCCTTGCAGATGGGACCTGCCGTTGTGCTTCCGTACTTGCCGACTCTGGGTGTATCCACTATTACCAGGCACACGAACTGAGGGTCCTCCAGGGGCGCCACAACTATCATGGAGCCGAAGATGTCCGTCTTGGAGTAGCCGCCGGGGATGGGCTTGCTGGCGGTGCCGGTCTTTCCTCCAATGCGGTAGCCGGCTATCCTGGCGGTTCCGCCGCCGCCTTCGCTTACCACGGATTCCATTATCTCCAGCATATCCGCCGCAGTCTGGGCTGAGATGGTTATGTTCCTGATCTCGGGCACATATTGCTCCACCACATTGCCTTCCGTATCCAGCAGGGCGTCCATAAAGTGGGGCTGCATCAGCTTCCCCTGATTTGCTATGGAGGATACGGCCGTTATCATGGAGATGGGTGTTACTGCAATACCCTGGCCGTAGCTCATGGTTGCAAGGCCCACAGGACCTGCGCTGCTTCTGGACTGGATGATGTTGCCGCCCTCGCCCGGATAGTCGATACCGGTCTTTTCGGTTATTCCAAAGCGATCCAGACCATCAAAATACTTTGTAAAGCCTATTCTTTGCACCAGCTGCACCATGGCAACATTACAGGAATTCTGTACCGCCTGGGGCAGATTCTCAGTGCCGTGGGCTGCCGGATAGTTCCAGCAGTGAAGGTCGCTGTCCGCCACCTTTATGTGTCCGGGGCAGAAGAAGCGGTCCTGAATGTAGGTGACACCTTCGTCCAGGGCGATGGAGGTGGTTATGAGCTTGAAGGTGGAGCCGGGCTCGTAGACATCGCTCATGCAAAAGCTGCGCCAGTTGCGGTTCCAGTAATCCACCTTCTCCGCCTCGGTCATGGCGGCAAAGGCCTCCTCGTCTCCCGGGGCCGGGTCTCTGGGGTTATTTGGATCGTACTCATTGGTCTGAGCCATGGCAAGAATGGCACCGGTCTTTGGGTCCATCACGATGCACATTACTCTCTGGGCTTTTGTTTTTTCAAGGCCTTCCGCGATCTTCTGCTCCACGATGTACTGGATATTTTCATCCACGGTAAGGCGCAGGGTGTAGCCGTCCTCCGCGGAATAATACTTGTTGGTGCCGTAGGACAGGGAATTGGCTCTGGTGTCCTTGGTGGTTATCCAGCGGCCGTTCAGGCCAGCCAGATAGCTGTTGTAGTAGCGTTCAAGGCCAGTGAGGCCTGTGTTATCGTCTGTGGTGGTGCCAAGGATCTGGGAGGCAAAGGCGCCCAGAGGATAGTAGCGCTTGGCGTCCTCCACGATCTCGATGCCCACGATCTTGCTGTCCTTCTCGCTTATGACGGCTCTTATCTGATCCGCCACCTCTTTATCCACGTTCTTGGCCAGCTTCAGCAGCTTTTTTTCGGAGGTTATTACCGAATAGACCTCGTCATAGCTCATGTTCAGGATCTCGGAAAGCACTGTTGCCTCGTTCTGAGTATTGACGATCTTTTCCGCCTCGCTGCTTCCGTTGCCCTTTACGCTGTCGGGGCGTATCCAGATGGTATTGGTGGTGGCGCTTTTGGCCAGCTCGCTGCCGTTGATGTCCACGATGGAGCCTCTGATGGCGGTGACCACCCTGTCGCTGGTCTGCTGACGGACAGCCTTCTGAGCATACTCATCAGCCTTGTAGATCTGATGATAGCCCATTCTGATGGCAAGAGCCACAAAGCACACGCAAACAAGGCCGAAGGCTGTCAGCAGCCTGGCCCTGTTCTGTTTTGATGTTCTGCTCCGGGTCTTTTTCTTTTCGTCCATATTAAAAAAATGGCAGCGCACAGGGGCGCCGCCGTGTTTATTCTAGTAGATAGCCTCCTTGAGGGCCAGCGCGAACTCCTCTATGGGCTCGGTCTTCTCCAGGTACTTGATGGCGTCGAAGTCCGGGTAGACCAGTCCAAGATCCAGAGCCTTCTGCTCCAGATTGTTGATATTGCTTGCGCTTTTGATCTTTACCTCCAGGTTCTGGATGTTGCGCTGATGCTCCTGGATCTGCTTGTTCAGAGTGTTGATCTCGAACTGCAGCTTGGCGCTGTAAGCGTTGATGCCTATAAGAGCGATGAAAATGATGGCCACTGCTATCATCAGGCATATAATTCTGAACTTGTCTATGCTTTGAGCCCTCATCCGTGATCGTTCCTGTATGCGGCATCCGCCGCCCGCTTAGCTGTAACTTATCTTTTTTGGAGTTTCCAGTTTTTCTATTATCCTGAGCTTTGCGCTTCTTGAGCGGGGGTTTTCCTCCAGCTCCGCAGCTCCCGCCGTAATGGGCTTTCCGTTGATCTTCCTGATGTCCGGGACCTTGCCGCAGACGCATACCGGGAAGCTCGGGGGACAGGTGCAGGGGTTTAGCCTCTTCTGGAAGTAATCCTTTACTATCCGGTCCTCCAGAGAGTGAAAGCTTATTATCGCCAGTCTTCCGCCTGGCTTCAGCACGTCGGTGAAGTCCTCCACCGCCTGCTGCAGGTGACCCAGCTCGTCGTTCACTTCAATGCGCAGAGCCTGAAATGTACGCTTGGCAGGATGTGGACCATCCCTTCTCGCCGCTGCCGGCATAGCTCTTTTTATTATGTCCACAAGCTGAAATGTGCCTGTGATCCTGCCTTTCTGTCTTTCCTTGACTATGAACTCGGCTATCCGCGCCGCCCAGCGTTCCTCGCCGTATTCCTTTATTACTCTTGTCAGCTCCTCCCGGCTGTATCCGTTCACCAGATCCTCCGCCGTGAAGCTGTCATCTTCGTTCATCCGCATGTCCAGCGGCGCATCCTGCATGTAGGAGAAACCTCTTTCGGGGTTGTCCAGCTGAAAGGAGGAAACTCCCAGGTCCAGCAGAGCTCCGTCCAGGCCATCCAGCCCCAGCTCCTTAAGCACCGCCTTTATGTCCGAGTAATTGCTCTGCACAAGACGAAAGCTGAAGACGTTTTCAGGACCTCTTGACTGGTTCAGCTCAGCCCTTAAGGCTTCAAGCCTTTTTCCTGCAGCCTCTATGGCGTCCCTGTCTCTGTCTATGCCGACCAGAAGACCGCCCTTGCCGAGCCGCTCTGCGATGCCGCAGGAATGACCGGCTCCGCCCAGGGTGCCGTCTGCGTATGTGCCATCCGGCTTTATGTTCAGACCCTCGATGACCTCATCGAAGAGTACCGGTTTGTGTATGAATTCCATGGCTTATACCGGGAACTTGTCTCCCAGGCTGCTGAAGCTGCCGGGATCTATGCCGCCGCCGCTCTCGCTGCTCTCGTAGACCTCCTTGGCCCAGATCTCCATCCGGTCTCCCATGCCTATGGTGACCAGCTCTCCGGAGATCTTCGCCATCTCTCTCAGCTGCGGAGGGATGACTGTCCTGCCCTGCTTGTCTATCTCGCAGTCATAGGCGTTCTCGTAGAAGAAACGCCTGAGCCTTCTGGCTTCGGGTGACAGACTCGGAAGACTGTCGTATTTAGCCAGCTCCTGCTCCCAGACCTTCTCCGGGTACAGCACCAGACACTCGTCCAGACCCATGGCCATTACGCACTTGTCCTCTTCCTCTGCCTTGAGCTCCCCTCTGAATTTGGCAGGGATGATCAACCTGTTCTTGGCATCTATCGAGTTGTAATATTTGCCTCGCATTTAGGGTTTTCCCTCCACCAAATACAAAATTGAGAGACACTCTCAGAATTCCTCTCCACTATACACCACTTCATCCAGTTATTCAAGATAAAAATGAAGATTTTATGGGATTTTCCTCCACAAAATCCTCACAAAAAAGAGTCGATCAAAGAGATCGACTCTTAATGTGCTCGTGTGCTCGGACAGAAAAGTGTTAGTAACTCGGACAGAAAAGTGTTAGTTTTTGGTTTTAAGTATTTGAGGCGCAAAAGCATTGGCCATTAATGTGTTAGTATTTGCTGGATTTTGTCAAAATAAAAGCAGCTCCTTCATGAGCTGCTTTAATCTATATCATCCTTAACAGTTAGTCACAAGTATAGATACTCTCATTGTTATTTCTGCTAAACACTTTAAAGCTTATTGTCCAAAAGGCTTATTCTACCGGAAGTAGAATTTTCTCAATTTTCTCTTTATTTACGAATCGCTTTTCCTGCCGTATCATGTAATCGCGGACCGCAGGAATAGCATAAATAAATAATAACTAAGGAGAACAATATGGATACTTTGAAAATCGGACAATATATACAGCGTTTACGGAAAGCCGCAGGCATGACGCAGAAGGAGCTGGCAGAGAAGCTGAATGTTTCTTTTCAGGCCGTCTCGAAATGGGAGAACGGGGATACGCTTCCCGACACCGGCATCCTTCTCGATCTGTGCGATGCGCTGAATACAACGGCGGATAAGCTGCTCAACGGAGGGAGTCTTGCAGCGGTAGAGCGCAGGCTTATGAGGCTCGAGGACGTCAAGACCGGCTTTCAGTATATTGAAAGCATAGGAAAGCTTTTCGGCGAAGACTGTACCTTTTTCGTTGGCATGATCGAAGGTATCAACGAAAAAATGAATATCGACCTTCTGACCTATCTTAAGGATCCCATGACCAGAGAGGTGATGTACGCGGAGGTGCTGATCCAGGGGATACTCTCCGGGCGCACCGTGGATATGGAAGAGATAGAGGCGAGCTTCCAGAACGAAAAGATGGTGAATGTGATCCGGCGCTATATTGCCAAAGCAAACGGAAATCCCGAGACGAAAGCATAAACTCTTTATAATATCACTCCTCGTTTTGGTCCGCAAGGGCCAAAACATCTGATATTTCACCATACAGCTCAGGACGGCGATTCCTGGTCCCCCATACTTCACGGCGGCGGTAATCTCTGAGCATGTCCACATCCAGCTCTGCAATGTACAGGCCTTCTTCCTCACCTGCCTCAAACACGCAGCTGTCCCTCGAGCCGGGAAGCTCCGGAAGATACACAACACCATCGAACAGTGTAGAGTGGCCGTTGCAGTCCGGATGAGGAGCCGGGTAATTGCAGGTAGCTATTGCAAGCATGTTCTCATATGCCCTGCCCCGAAGCTGTGCGAGACGGTTGATCTCCATCGGACAGGCATTTGGAACCAAAAGCAGCTCGGCTCCTTTAAGCATAAGGATCCGGGCGCTTTCCGGAAACTCGCGGTCATAGCATATCATTGAACCGACCTTTATGATCCCGTCCTTTGTATCCAGGTCCGAGACATAAAATGCGTCACCCGCGTCCAGGACTCCTTCGTCATCGGCTTCCCCAAAATCGCAGATATGGACTTTGGAATACCGATATTGCAGTTTTCCATGCCGATCG
>JAEEPD010000067.1 GCA_016284575.1 Bacillota bacterium
TGGGGGTTTTGTTTTTTTCCTTCGGCGCTCTTTCCATGCGCTTCACGGAGCTTAAGGAATACGGCTCCGCTGCTTTCGACGGCAGGCTTCTTAACGGAGAAGGGGTGGTCATAAAATGCGAGAGGAGGGAGGGCTATAGCCTTCTCACTGTTCGGGCAGAGGAGCTTTCTGAAAAGCTGCTCATAAGATTCGAATCGGAGGACATGGATGCAGCCTACGGTTCCGTGGGCTGCAGGGTCAGCTTTTCCGGCATGGGCGAGCTTCCCAGAGAGCGGCGCAATCCGGGCTGCTTCGACTACAGACTGCATCTTAAGGGTCGGGGGATCAGGCTCATTGTAAGGGTCAATCTCTACCGGCTTAAAATAAAAAGCGTGGAAAGCAGGCTGCTCCACAGCCTTTCCCTTGCCAAGCTCAGATTCCTCAAACGGCTTATGGAGGGGCTCCCGGAGCAGCAGTTTTCCCTTCTCGCGGGCCTTCTTTTCGGAGAAAAGAGTTATATACAGGACGATATCTACGAGGACTTCAGAAGCAACGGCACTGCCCACGTGCTGGCGGTGTCGGGGCTCCACGTGGGGCTTCTTTATGCCGCTGTAATGAAGCTATGCGGGGGAAGGAGGGGCTGGCCAGTGAGCGCCGCCTCCCTGGTCCTTCTGTTCTGCTACGCAGCCCTGTCCAACTTTTCCGTATCGGTGCTCAGGGCTTCCTTTATGATCATTCTCCATATAGCGGCCTTTCACCTGCGGCGCCGCTACGACATGGTCAGCGCTGCATCCCTCGGGGCTCTGGTCTTCCTTTGCATCAACCCCTACACGGTCTTCGACTCCGGCTTTCAGCTGAGCTTTTGCGCGGCCTATGCCATGGGAGTGGCGCTTCCCTGGGCCAGCCAGAAGATAATCAAGTTGAGCGATGAGCTCAGAAGCGATATGCTCTTTCATGCGGGAAACCTTCTGGCTCCGGCCTTTATGGTGCAGCTGGCCATGGCTCCCCTTACAGCCTTTCACTTCCTGAATTATTCCCTCATAGCACCTCTTGTGAACCCTCTGGCAGTGGCTGCCGCAGGACTTTTAGTGCCTGCGGGCATAGGCGCATTCGTTCTGGGCGGCTATTCGGAGCTTCTGAACAGGCTCTGCGGTCTGGGAGCAGAGGGGCTCATCAGGCTGAATGGGGCGGCCTCGGCCCTCGATTATTCGCACTTCAGCGTACCTGCGCCGCCTCTTGGCCTGCTTCTTCTTTACTATGCGTTCTTCTTTTTCTTCTTCTCCGAGACCCGCTTCATGCTCTGCAGGAAAAGGCGCCTGAGGGCCCTTGGCGGCATCTGGCTGGGGTTTGCGGCGGGGGTCTGCCTCCTTCCCAAAGCCTTCGATGTTACCGACAGCTTTCTGCCCTGGCAGTACCAGCAGTACGATATCTGCTTTGTGGATGTGGGGCAGGGGGACTGCATACACATACGCAGCGGAGGCATAAACGTTCTGGTGGACGGAGGCGGAAACTATTACACGAACACCGGTAAAGAGGTGCTTAGGGAATATCTTCTTAAGAACGGTGTCAGCCGGGTGGATCTTGCCATAGTAACCCACGCGGATATGGACCACTACAAGGGGCTCGCAGAGCTTTCCCAGCTGATGGAGATCAAGGAATTCGCCTTTCCCTATGTTATGGAGGGGGACGGCCTGCTGGCGATGTTTAAGAGCAGGAAGGCAGGCTTTCTTTCAGCGGGGGACAGGATAGCTTTGGGAGATGCTGCCTTTCTCGACGTGCTTTATCCGCTCCAGGCTAAAGCCGGTCGACCCTCCGGCCCCGAGGCAGGGTCTGACAACAATGAAAGCTGCCTGGTGGCGCTGCTCCAGATAAAGGGGACCAGGGTCCTTCTCACAGGGGACATGACAGCCTCGGCAGAGGAGGACATGCTGCGCCGCTATCCGGGGCTTGGGGCGGACATCCTTAAGGTTGCCCATCACGGATCCGCCTTTTCCACTGGCGAAGCCTTCCTTAAGTCCGTCGCTCCTTCCTATGCGGTCATCTCCTGCGGAAGAAACAATTCCTACGGACATCCTGCCCCAAGGGTCATTGATTTACTGGAGGATTCGGGTATAATATACGGGAGGACGGACCTGGACGGCGCTGTATGCGCCCAGCTGCTTCCTGATGCCTCTGTA
>JAEEPD010000068.1 GCA_016284575.1 Bacillota bacterium
GAGCTGGGCTTTCCCGCCATGCGGAGATTGCGTACTGCCCAGCAGGCTGAGGAGGCTGGCGAGGAACCTGGTGACGTCATCCCCATCGGCTTCATAGGGTATGGCTATCTGCCTCTTATGAAGTTCCGTGCCTGTCCAATGAAGGGTCCTAAGGGCTTCGGCACCTGCAGCGGCTTCAACTATCTGACGGACAGAACGGACACCCGTTTCCCCCTGATCTGCAGGGAGCGTCAGTACAGCGAGCTGCTGAATCACCTGCCCGTGTATGTGGCAGACAAGGGTGCGCCTCAGCTGGATTTCGAGTGCCTGTACTTTACCATAGAGCGCCCCGATGCGGTGCCGAGGATAGTCAGGAGCTACGTCAGCTTCGAAACGCCTGACTTCCTCAGAACAGCCGGACTGTATCAGCGGAAGCTGCTGTGATCGCCGTCTGCGGCTGCTGAGCACTGCCGAAGGTCGCATGACGATTGCTTCGGAGAGCCTGTTTTGGGTGAAAAAACTCTCTAAAACAGCAGATTTAGCACATCAACTTAAACCTATATTATGTAAATAAAATGTTAGTTTAAATATATTCGGAGGTATCAAATGAAAGTCACTTATTGGTCCGATTACGCCTGCCCCTTCTGCTACATAGGGGAGACTAACCTGAAGAAGGCCTTGGAGGAGGCCTGCCCGGGAGAGGATAACAGCTTCGAAATGAAGGCTTTTGAGCTTCATCCCGAGGCTCCGAAGGAGGGAACTGCCATGACTCTGGCGGAGGCTGCGGCAAAGCGCGGCACCACGCCCGATGCCATCATGCAAAGGCTTTCCGGCATCATGACCATGGCAAAGGAGGCCGGCCTGGATTACAAGTACGAGAAGATGCTCAGCTGCAATACCGTGGATGCGCACCGCCTGACCAAGTTCGCGTCGGAGAAGGGCGCGGAGCTTTCCGAGGCCATGACCGAGCGTCTTTACAAGGCCTACTTTATTGAGCAGCAGTTGGTGAGCGACCATCAGATCCTGGCGGATCTGGCGGCAGAGGTGGGTCTGGACAGGGCTGAGGTCCTGGATTTCCTGGCCACAGACAAGTACGAGATGGATGTGAGGCTGGACGAGAGGGAGGCCTCCCGCTACGGCATCCACAGCGTTCCCTGTTTTGTTTTCGAGGATTACTACGCCGTGAACGGCGCCATGAGCAAGGATCAGTTCGTGGAGCTGATCGGCCGCATGAAGGAGGATATCGAGAAGCGCAGGGCTGAGGAGCTGATGAAGAAGGCCCAGGCAAACGCCGGCATGGCCTGCGGTCCCGATGGCTGCGAACCCGTGGAATAGGGGACAGGCATCGCCGTATCTCTGAAGATCTGAATAAAAAAATAAAGCTCCGGGAGCCTGAGATTCAGGCGACCCGGAGTTTTTTCGCTAATTCTTTTTTCTCTTACAGGAAGCTCCTTCTGTGTATTGGGCAGGGACCAAGAGCCGCAAGGCCTTCATAGTGCGCCTTGGTGCCATAGCCCTTGTTGCTTTCAAAGGCATAGCCCGGGTACAGCACCGCCATGCGCTCCATCTCCCGGTCCCTGGTGACCTTGGCGATTATGGAGGCTGCGGCAATGGAAACGCTCAGAGCGTCTCCGTGTATGATGGAGCTCTGGGGTATGTCAAGCACCGGCAGCTTTATGGCATCTATCAGTATGTGGTCCGGCTTTACATCAAGGGCCAGTATCGCGTCTCTCATGGCCTCCTTGGTGGCTTCAAGAATGTTTATCTCGTCTATCCTCTGGGGCTCCCTGCGGCCAATAGCCCAACAAACAGCCGCCTCCTTAATCTGGTCGAAAAGCTCATCGCGCCTTTTGGGGCTCAGCTTCTTGGAATCGTCAACGCCAAGAAGGGAAAAATCCTTTGGGAGGATGACAGCGGCGGTCACAACAGGCCCGGCCAGCGGCCCCCGGCCTACCTCGTCAACCCCTGCAATGTAAAGCTTTCCCGTCGCCCAGAGCTCCCGCTCACGGGTGAGCATCTCCTGAAGCCTTGCCTGCTGCTTTTCAAGTCTTTCCTGCTTTGTCATATCCTTTACCTCTCAGTTTATTTTATCATCTAAACGGATTTTGAACAGAGAAAGACTGGATTTTTGCTGCCCGATATAGCATAATTCACTTAACTGAAGCAACTTAAGGAGATTATTATGAAATACGCATTTGTGAAGGCTGCCATACTTGACGGCAGCAGGGATATGGAGCCGGTTTTCGGCAAGGCTGTGATAGTCGAGGACGGCATCATCACAGAAATCGTCCCGGAGGCTGAGCTGCCCGAGGGCTGCGAGATAATAGACCTGGATGGCAGATACATGCTCCCGGGACTCATCAACATGCATGTGCACATCCCATCCTCCGGCAAGCCTAAAAAGGGTAAGACGGATTATAACAAAATAGCCAAGCTGCTGAGATTCGGGGCTGCGAGGATGGTGGTGAAGACCATGATGGCAGGGCTGGCAAAGGATCAGCTGCTGTCCGGGACTACCACCATAAGGGCTGTGGGTGGCGTTCTGAACTTCGATACGGAGCTCAGGGACAGGATACTCAGGGGCGAAAAGGACGGCCCCCGCATTCTGGCCTCAGACTATGCGGTCTCCGTTCCGGGCGGTCACATGACAGGCTCCGTGGCCCTTCCTGCCAACAGCGAGGACGAGGCAGCGGTCATGGTCTACGAGCTTTCAAAGCAGAAGGTGGACTGGATAAAGCTTATGATAACAGGCGGCGTTCTGGATGCGGAGGTGCCGGGAGAACCCGGAGTGCTGAAGATGCCGGAATCCTACATAAAGGCGGCCTGCAGCCAGGCTCACGAGCTGGGCTATAAGGTGGCAGCCCATGTGGAGGGTACCGAGGGGCTTGAGCTTGCCCTTGCAAACGGCGTAGATACCATAGAGCACGGCGGAAAGCCCTCCGAAAAGAGCCGCGAGCTGTTCAGAAGCAGCGGCGCAGCCCTTATCGCCACCATATCTCCGGCCATTCCCTTTGCCGTTATGGACCCTGCGGTCTCCGGCGCGGACGAGATCGGCCAGATCAACGGCAAGGCTCTGATGGATAACATGATAGAGTGCATCAAGGCCTGCAGGGAGGATGGCATCAGGGTGGGGCTCGGCACGGACACCGGCTGCCCCTTCGTGACCCACTACGACATGTGGAGGGAACTCTGGTATTTCAACAAATACATTGGCGCTGAGCCTGCGGAATGCATCTGGCGCGCCACAAGGCTGAACGCTGAGATCGCAGGAATAGATGACGTGACAGGCTCCATAGAGCCCGGAAAGTGCGCGGATCTTATGATCGTAAGCGGCAATCCGCTGGAGGACCTGACAACCCTTAGGGAGCCCTGCATGGTGGTCGCAAGAGGAAAGATATTCAGAGACCCCAAGCCCAGAAGGATAAAGGCTGTGGATCAGGCGCTGGATGCGGTGATGCAGCAGTAGAAGCAATAAAAAAACAGGTCCAAGGCTTATGCCTTGGATCCGTTCTTTTTGTAATCGTTTACGTATTTCACCGCTATCAGGCTTCCAAGCGCAAAAGCGCAGAAGCAGAGTATGAAGGGCACGTGGTTGTTCGTGTCGTAGATAAGGCCTGCAAAGGCGGCTCCGAAGATCCCGCCCAGGGAATTCATGGCCTGATAAAAGCCCATGATGGAGTTGCTGGTCTGAGGCGTCGCCCTCTGCGCGCAGAGGTTCTGCATAAGGGGAAGCCTTGCGGTATTGATGATGAAGAAGGCGATGTCGCAGGCTGCGAAGGGCCAGAGGCTTTCAAAGAACAGCAGCGCCAGACCTGCAGGAACCGTATTTGCCAGCAGTATCCAGAGGAAGCTCCTGTTGGTATTGGTCTTTTTCATCAGGTACATGCAGAGGGTGCTGTTTATAAGCATGCCGCCGAAGGCGATCACCGCCTTGAAGATGCCGTTGTAGGCGCTGGACATGCCGAAATAGTCCTTGATGTAGTAGTTGAAGACCTGCTCGTAGGAATTCTGGCCGATGGCGCAGATGGCAACGATGGCGAAGATCATGGCAAGGCCCGGGGTTATGAACTTTCTGATGTCCAGGAAGGCTGCGAAGGGATTGGCCTCCCGGAAGGTCAGGCTGTGATCCGGCTTTATCTTGTATTCGGTGTCGTCCTTGCAGAAGATGAAGAACAGCACGCCGCAGGTGGCGAGCACGGCTACCTGAGCAATGAAGGCGGCCTCAACGGAGATGAGCCCCAGCATGCCGCCGATAAAATAGCCCATTGCGCCTGCCACGTTCTGGACCGTCACAAGAATGGTCAGCTTTGAGCCCGTGTCCTGGCCCCGGCTGGTGTTCACCACGTAGTTTGAAAAGGCGATAAAGCTGGCGGAGGTAAAGATGCCCGCAAAGGCTCTGCCCCCCATGATCATGACCTCGGAGGTGGCAGCGCCGAAGATGCTCTGGCCTATGGAATAGCCAATGGCGCCGATAAGCATTATGGTCTTGGTGGGGATGTAGCTGCACATCTTGCCCCAGAAGGGGGCGAAGAGGAAGTTGACTGTCATCATGGTTGCCAGTGCCACTCCGAACATGGAGCTGTCCAGATGCCGCTCGATTATGAGGGTGGGGGTGACGGGGTGGGCGAAGCTGGCCGCCATGCTGAAGCAGGCCTGTATGCAGAAAAATACGATGAGGCTGCCCCTGAAGCCAGATGCTTTGAGGCCCTGCGGATCCTTTGTGTTCATGAAAAAGATTGCTCCTTTGTGATAGTCTGATTTTTGTTTCAGTCAAGTTTAGCACCTTTTCATGGATTTTGCTATCATAAAATTCCGCCTTGAAGGGGCCGGTTCTTATGAAATGGATCTGCGAAAAAAACAAACGGTAAGTAATGCTTATAATGAACATTTTCAAATAAAAAGCAGTTTGTTTTGATTGTAAGCTGATATCTGTGATACAATATTATATCGAGTTATGGCCTATCGTAATATAGACCGGCTTGTGTGTAAACAAAGTCTGCGGAGGGAGCGTAAAGCGCCATGAAAAAAACCTGGATCATTATTGTAAATATGATCATTATGATCGCACTGATGACCTTCGTAGTGCTATATTCCAACTATGCCACCAGGAATACCACACAAAGTCAGATTCAGCATTTCGAAAACACCGCGATCACCATGGAGCACGTCACTGAGAATTATCTGGATGGCGAGCAGCGCATCTGCGATGTGTGGGCGCGTTATATCAACAGCAAGGACATGACCATCGAGGAGGCCATTTCCTTCATCCGTATCTCTCATGTACTTCCCAACGCTTCGGCTCATATCGTGTATAACGATACTCTGACCGGTCTTTCCACCAGAGCAAGCAGCGGCTCTTCTGGAGACTATACCGTCTCCTATGCCCGGACTGGTCTTCTCAGCGATATCAGCTGGATCCAAAGCATCGGCGAAGCCATCAACATTTCCCGCGCCTATATGAACCCAGTCAATGGCGAGCAGTCTTTGGCTTTCTGCAATACCATCACTCTTCACGATTCTGAGACCGGTACTCCCCGTGACGCTATACTGCTTCGCGTGCTGCCTCTTGCAGAGCTGGAGCAGAGATGGGTCTTCCCCCATGAAGCCTTTGAAAATGCCGAGCTTTCAATGATCGACGCGGACGGCGACTATATCATCAAGGGCCATTCCTTTAAAAATTCCAGCTTCTTTGAATTCTACAGATCCTACAACTCTGCTGACCCGGCTTCCACACAGGAGCTCTTCGAAAAAGTCACCTCCACCACCGGTTACTTTACTATGTTCAATTCCCGCGGCGAGGAATGCATAATTGCCTATACCCCGGTGGAGGCATCGGGCGGCTGGACCTTCCTGAGCATGATGCCAATGAAGGATCTTCGCATAAATAGCGAAAACTGGCTGCTGATAATCGTTGTCTCTGCAGCGCTTCTGATACTGTTCGTCTTCGACCTGTCGGTAATGCTCAACTTTAACAAGCAGCTTCTTGCGGCTGCCAGAGAAGCGGCTGCGGCGAACAGAGCCAAGACCGATTTCCTGTCCACCATGTCCCACGATATCCGTACTCCTATGAACGCCATCATAGGTCTTACCACCATCGCGGAGAAGAACCTGGATGACACGGCATCGGTGGGTGAAAACCTGCGCAAGATCTCCATGGCAAGCAATCATCTGCTTACCCTGATCAACGATATCCTGGACATCTCCAAGGTGGAGAGCGGCAAGCTGAACCTCAGCCCGCTGAGCTTCTCCATAGTGGAGACGGTGGAAAATCTCGTGAACATGTCCCAGCCGATGGTGAAGGAAAAGAATATCGATTTCAATTTCCGCGTCGGCAAGCTGGAAAAGGAATACTTCTACGCAGATCAGCTCAGGCTTAATCAGATCTATATCAATATCCTTTCCAACGCCATCAAATACACGCCGCCCGGCGGACAGGTAAGCGTTGACATGAGAGAGGAGGCGAGTCCCAAGGCCGGCTGCGTGCGGCTCATCTACAGGGTCTCCGATACCGGTATGGGCATGAGCCCGGAGTTTATGGCGACCATGTACCAGCCCTTCTCCAGACAGACCGACAGCCGCGTAAACACCATTCAGGGCACAGGACTGGGCCTTGCCATCACAAAGCAGATGGTCGACCTTATGGAAGGCAGTATCGACTGCCAGAGTGAGGTCGGAAAGGGTACGACCTTTACCGTAACGCTGGATCTTCCCGTTTCCGACAGACAGAGAGATGAGCTGCAGCTGGATCCCATGGATGTGCTTATCGTCGATGACGATGAGATACTTCTTGAAACAGCTGTGGATTCTCTGGTGTCTCTGGGTGTTACAGCGGACCGTGCAGGAAGCGGCATTGAAGCCCTTGGCATGATAGAGCACAGACATCTGGCGGGGCGTGACTACAGCGTTGTCATAATCGACTGGAAGATGCCGGATCTGGACGGCATCGAGACTATACGCAGGATACGCAGCGAGGTGGGGGCGACCACTCCCATCCTTCTGGTTTCCGCTTACGACTGGTCCGACATAGAGGATATCGCAAAGGAGGCCGGAGCCAACGGCTTTGTAAGCAAGCCGCTGTTCCGCTCCAAGCTCTACGATAAGATCAATGAACTTCTTGGCACCAAGCCCAAGTCCGTGGAGCCGGAGACAGATTATTCCGACCTGGAGGGCCTGAATATCCTGATCGCGGAGGATAATGATATCAACTGGGAGATTATCTCCACCATGCTCGGAATGTTCGGCATCACCACGGAGCGCGCCGAAAACGGCCGCATCTGCGTGGAGAAGATGAGCCAGGCGGCAGAAGGGCTCTATACCCTTATCTTTATGGATATACAGATGCCCGAGATGAACGGGCTCGAAGCCACCAGGCGTATCCGCGCGCTGGACGACCCCTGGGCATCCTCCATCCCCATCATAGCTATGACGGCAGACGCGTTCTCTGAAAATGTCACAGAGTGCCTGAACGCAGGCATGAACGGACATATCGCAAAGCCGATAGATATTAAACTTGTAATAAAAGAGATTCGCAGAATCAAGGAGGAGAGATCATGAAAAAGCTGCTCTGTACCATTATGGCCATCTGCATGATCCTGTCGCTGGCAGCCTGCGGGGAAAAGCCCCAGGAGACAGTCGACGAAGGCTTCAAGCCCGCTCTCGATGCAGAGACCAGCTGTAAGATCACTGTGGCAGGAAACTATGATAACTTTGAGGCGCTGGAGGCTGAATTCGACAGATTCAACGAGTTTTATCCGAATGTTCAGCTGAGCTACGTTAAGCTTGATGACTACAACAATGTGCTTGGCACGACGCTGAAGGGCAATGACAAGCCAAATATTTTCTTTTCCTACACCTGGATGATAGGCAATGAGCAGTACGATTCTGTGTATGCTCACATGGAGGATCTTTCGGATCCGGCTCTTGGGCTGAACCTTGACTGCATACGCCCCGGCCTGATCAACCACGGCTCAGACGGCAAGGTGATGCTGGTGCCTGTATTCTCCAGGACCTACGGCATGCTGGTGAATAATGACCTGTTCGAGAAGGAGGGCCAGAGCATCCCCACCACATGGACGGAGCTGACGAAGGTCTGCGATGCCTTCCGCAGCAAGGGCTATTCCAGCCCCATGATGGGCTACACACTCAAATCCTCAGGCAGCTTCATGTATACGGTAGCATATCCCATGTTCGTGGCGACGCTGGCGGGTAACCCGGAAGCTCTTAAAAAGGCCAATGCGCTGGATCCCGCTGCGGGCGAATACATGCGTCCCGCGCTGGAAACAGTGGAGAACTTTATAAAGGGCGGCTACATCGATCTGGCTGAGTGCGACAAGATCGAGGACAGCTACACAAAGGTCATCCTGCGCTTCTTCGAGGGCGATGTTCCTATGATGATCTGCCAAGGCGATACGGTTTCCGGTACAAAGAAGAGGGAGAGCCAGTCCGAGGCCTTCAGCAAGACGCCCTTCGAATACACATTCTATCCCATCCCCATGGGTGAGGAGGGCGGATATTTCATCGACAGTCCTTCCATCCAGTTCTCCGTCAACAAGGACTGCGATAATCTCGATATGACAAACGAGTTCATGCGCTTCCTGATCGCAACCGAGGAGTTGAATGCCATGGCTTCTGTGAAGCGTCTGGTGACGCCCACCAGCGATCTGTCTCTGGATCCGATCTATGCGCCCTTTGGTCAGGTGCCCGTAGACCGCACCATGTCTCCTGAGGTCCTCGGCATCACTGATGCTCTGACGGTCCAGATCCGCATAGCTGCCTTCCAGGTAGGAAGGGGCGAGATCTCCATAGACGAAGCCGTAAAGAACTACGGAAGCTTTAAGTAAGTATGGCTTGAAGAAAAGGACAGCCTCGAATGGCTGTCCTTTTTGCATTCACAAGTCTATGATATAATTACTCAAACCGCGAACTACCCCTGGGAGTAGTCGCGTGAAGGGCTGATTCTTACTGGCGGAGAGGGTTCCAATGATCAGGAATATTATTTTCGATATGGGTGGCGTGCTTATAGATTTCGCCCCTTACAAATTCGCAGATCGCTATCCAGATCTGAGCCCAGAGGAAAAGAAGCTCCTGGTGGAGGTGATCTTCGAGGGGCATATGTGGCCGCTGCTGGATTTTGGTTATATCACGGAGGATGAACTGCTGGAGTACGCCAGAAAAAGGATCCCCGAAAGGCTTCACCCGGTGGCGGAGGCTCTTATAAAGACCTGGGACGAACCCATTCTTCCGGTCCCTGGCATAGCTCAGCTCACAGGCGAGCTCAGAGATGCAGGCTACAGACTGTTTCTATTAAGCAACGCAGGTCCCCGCCATGACGAGTACTGGCCCAAAATACCGGGAAGCTCCAATTTCGAGGGCAAGGTGGTCTCCGCCTATGAAAAGCTTTTCAAGCCGCAGCCCGAGATATATGAACTGCTCCTTAGAAGATTCTCCCTGAAGGCTTCCGAATGCCTGTTCATAGACGATGTGGCCACAAACTGTGCCGCTGCGCGGATATGCGGCATTGAGCCCATACGCTTCACATCGGAAGCGGAGCTCAGAAAAGCCCTGGCAGGAAGAGGTATAGATATTGTCTGAACGGCATTGGGCCGGCAGAGTGAAAAGGTGTTGAAAAAATGAAGCTTAAAATCGCATTCCTGCAGCTTCTCCCAACGGGAAGCCTGAAAGGAAACATGGAGAAGGGGATCAAAGCCTGCCGTCAGGCAAAAGAAAAGGGCGCAGACATTGCGCTCTTTCCTGAAATGTGGAGCTGTGGATATGCTTTTCCCCACGACGAGACAGGCTTGCGGGAGTGCCCCATTCCGCTTGACAGTAATTATGTGAAACAGTTTTCAGGGCTGGCGGCAGAGCTGGATATGGCCATAGCCATCACCCTGCTGGAACAGCATGATCCGAAGCCGAGAAATACGGTCTGTCTTTTCGACCGGCATGGAAAACTGCAAAACCGGTATTCCAAAGTCCATATCTGAGAGTGTGGGGAAGCCGATGACGAAGGAGTCCTGGACGCGGGTGACGCA
>JAEEPD010000069.1 GCA_016284575.1 Bacillota bacterium
CAACGGTATCCATCTGCATATTGGGGCTCATCCAGCTCATGGAACCGCTCTCACTTATCATGCTCTCCCCTGCCTCGAGCTCAACGATGACTGCAGGCATGGGCTCGCCAATGATCTGATATTTCATATGGGGTCTACCTCCTGAAATAATAAGCAATAATAAACATCGTTAATATAATAACACAGTTTCTCCGTAGAAACAATAAAAGCGCAAGACATTTATGGAAAAACTCCTGCGGCTGTGATAAACTGTTGCAGCATCAGGAGAGAACAATAATGCAGAATAAAAAAGAAGTAAAAAACAAATACCTCAATCTCTTCCTGTCCACCTTCAAGCTCAGCGCCTTCACCTTCGGAGGAGGCTTTGTCATAGTCCCGCTCATGAAAAAGCGCTTCGTTGACGAGCTGGGATGGATAGACGAACAGGAGATGCTGGACCTTATAGCGATCTCCCAGTCATCCCCCGGCCCCATTGCCGTAAACGCGTCCATACTTGTGGGCTACAGGGTTGCAGGCGTTCCGGGCGCCCTCGTTACAGTATTCGGCACCGTGCTTCCGCCCCTTATCATAATTTCTATAGTATCTCTCTTCTATCAGGCCTTCAGAGACAACCCCCTGGTAAGCATAGCCATGAAGGGCCTTCTCTGCGGCGTTACCGCCGTCATTTTCGATGTGGTGATCAAGCTTGCATCGCAGGTGCTGAAGAAAAAGAGACTGCTCTATGCTGCGATAATGCTGCTGAGCTTTGCCGCTGTCAGGTTTTTAGGCATCAACATCGTGATAGTCATACTGCTTTGCATCGCAGCGGGTGCGGCAGATACGCTTCTTAAGAAAAAAGCTTCCGGGGAGGATAAGAAATGATACTTCTTGAACTTTTCTGGAGCTTTTTCCAGATTGGACTTTTCAGCGTGGGCGGAGGCTATGCCGCCGTTCCCCTCATACAGAACCAGGTGGTCGATGTCCATCCCTGGCTCACCATGGGCCAGTTTGCGGACATCATGACCATAGCGGAGATGACCCCGGGCCCTGTGACCCTCAATGCAGCAACCTTTGTAGGAATCAGGATCGCAGGCATCCCGGGCGCCCTGATCGCCACCTTCGGAAGCATAATACCCTCCTGCATCATAGTCACGACCCTCGCCTGGGCCTACTATAAATACAGGGGGCTCAGCCTTATGCAGGGCATACTCGCGAGCTTAAGGCCTGCTGTGGTGGCAATGATTGCCTCTGCGGGCTTTTCCCTCTTTACGATGGCGGTGTACGGCCAGAGGCATCTTCCGCCCGACATCCTGAGCGCGGACCCAGTAGCCCTGATACTGATAGCAGCAGGCTTTTTCGTTCTGAGAAAATGGAAGCACGGCCCCATACTTGTGATGGGCTGCTGCGGCGCCGCGGCCCTTCTCATCTACAGCATATTGTAACGACCACATAAAACAAAAGAAGGCGGAGGACCATGAACAGTTCTCCGCCTTTTTTCTCGAATTATTTCTGATAACTCATCAGTTTAGAATGCTGAAACAGCGCCGTCTGCTCTTGATTCGGTTCCGCCCATCAGCACGCCGTCTTCTCTGCGCCAGATGATCTGGCCGCGGCCCATGCCGATGTTGGAATTAACGATCTCGATCTGATGACCCTTAGCAGCAAGCTGTCTTGCGATCTCGGCAGGTACCTCTCTTTCAAGCTGTACCTTCTTGTCGCCGACCCACTGGAATCTGGGAGCGTCCAGAGCCTCCTGGGGAGTCATTCCGAAGTCTACGGTGTTCACGACTACCAGCATGTGGCCCTGGGGCTGCATGAATCCGCCCATTACGCCGAAGGGGCCGATGGGCTGACCATCCTTGGCCAGGAAGCCGGGGATGATGGTGTGGTAAGCTCTCTTTCCGCCTTCCAGGTAATTGTCGCTTTCAGGATCCAGGGAGAAGTTTGCGCCTCTGTTCTGGAGGGTGATAGCGGTACCGGGAATGCAGATGCCGGAGCCGAATCTGCCGTAGTTGGACTGGATGCAGGATACCATGTTGCCCTGACCGTCAGCCACTGCAAAGTATACAGTGTCGCCGCAGGAGGGATCGCCTGCCTCGGGGAATACTGCCTTGTCGCCGATGAGGGCTCTTCTGACGTCAGCATACCTGTCGGAGAGCATATCTTCGACCTTGGTCTTCATGTATCTGGGATCTGCAACGAACTTCTTGGTGTCAACGAAGGCCAGCTTGATGCACTCGATCAGCTTGTGATATACATCAGCATTTTCCTTCTCATTGCCCAGATCGAAGCCCTTAAGCATCTGCAGAGCCATCAGAGTGGTAATGCCATGGCCGTTGGGAGGCATTTCGTAAACATCATAGCCCTTGTAGTTGATGGAGATGGGCTCCACCCAGTCGGGATGATAGCTGGTGAAATCCTCTTCCTCGAAGTAGCCGCCGGTCTCCTTGGAGAAGGCAACCATCTTCTTCATCAGATTGCCGCGGTAGAAGCTTTCGCCTTCTGTCTCAGCGATCTCTCTGATGGTCTTGGCATAGTCGGGATTCTTGAAGATCTCGCCGGGAAGAGGTGCTCTGCCCTTTGCGCCGAACAGCTCCATCCAGGGGCCGAAGGCCTTGGGATCCTTCTTGTATTCGGCAGAGATTCCGTTGTATTCACCCTGCCACTGGGGATTAACGTTGGTAGCTACAGGGAATCCGTCCTCAGCATACTGAGCGGCTCTTTCCCAGAGCTCGGTCAGCTTCTTTGTGCCGAAGCGCTTGTTCATCTCTACCCAGCCGCCAACAGCACCGGGAACCATTACCGGCAGCCAGCCTCTCATGGGAACAGCGCTCAGACCCTTGGCCTTTACGATGTCAGCATTGAGAGCCTTGGGGGAGAAACCGGAGGCGTTGAGTCCGTAGAGCTTTCCGCCGGTCCAGATGAGGTAAAAGCCATCGCTTCCAAGCCCGTTGCCTGTGGGTTCCAGCAGGGGCATAAGACCAGCCATGGCTACGGCTGCATCGATGGCGTTTCCGCCATTCTTCATGACCTCGATACCAAGAGAGGATGCGAGGGGCTGAGTGGATGCTGCCATACCCTTTGTGCCATAAACCACGTTCCTTACGGATGCGTACTTATGGCTTCTTCCGTCAAAATTGATCATAAGCTGTCCTCCTGTCGTTTTATAAATTATATTATCTTCCTCCCGAAAATGCAAAAACCTTATCAATCAAAGCCTTATATGATATAATTTTGTGGTTAACAACAATTTCTGAATGGAGGATCGTCATTTTGAGCGAACTAATTACCATATTTCTTCTTTTCTTCAAGATGGGAGCTGTCACCTTCGGGGGCGGATACGCCATGCTGCCGATACTCAGAAGGGAGATCGTGGAGAACCACAGGTGGATGGATGAAGAGACCATCATGGACTACTACGCGCTGAGCCAGGGACTGCCCGGCATCATTGCAGTAAATGTATCCGTTTTTATAGGATACAAGCGGAAAAAGGCTCCGGGAGCCTTTGCCGCAGCTCTGGGAGTTGTCTCCCCATCCATCATCATCATTACGGTGATCGCCTTATTCCTGGCAAATTTCAAGGATAATCTCTATGTGAGACATGCCCTTGCAGGCATCTCCGTTTGCGTGGCAGCGCTCATACTGGATGCTGTGCTCAGCATGTGGAAAAAGGGCGTGAAGGATAAATTCGGCATAGCCATATGTCTTGTGATACTTGCTCTGAGCGTATTTACTGACATCTCTCCCATACTCCTTGTGGTGGCCTGCGCGCTTCTTGGCATAGGAAAGAAGAGCCTTGACAGCAAGGGCTCCTCCGGCAGCGGGAAGGAGGCGGCAAAATGATCTATCTTAAGCTATTCTGGGAATTCCTCAAAATAGGACTTTTCGCGGTGGGCGGCGGAATGGCCACCCTGCCCTTTCTTCAGCGCCTGTCAGTCCAGACCGGCTGGTTCTCGCAGGACCTTATCACTGATATGATAGCGGTCTCCGAGTCCACGCCCGGCCCCATAGGCATCAACATGGCCACCTATGTGGGCTGCAACATCGCAGGCATACCCGGCGGCATCATCGCCACCATCGGGGAGGTGCTGCCCTCAGTCATCATCGTGATCATCGTATCAAAATCTCTGGAGCGCTTCAGAAACAGCCCCTATGTGGGAAGCGCCTTTTACGGCCTCCGGCCGGCAGTCACCGGACTGATAGCCGCGGCTCTGATCGGTGTGCTGAAGGTCGCTGTTTTCAATTTTGCGGCCTTTCAGGCCAGCGGAGCCCTTCCGGACCTGTTCGATCTTGTAAAGCTGGCCCTTTTTGCAGCTTTCTTTGTGCTGATAAGAAAATTCAAGAAGCACCCCATAGTCTACATTGCCGCAGGAGCGGTGCTGGGGCTGGTACTGCAGCTTTAAGCCCTTCATAAAAGGCATAGCTTTATACGGAAAAAGCAATTCAAATCATATATTTTTAGTTATATAATACTTTCAATCATGACAGAACAACCCAACAGAACAGAAAACATACTCTGCTGCGGCGATAATCTTATCTTTCTTGAGCAGCTGCTGGAGGACGGGTACAGGGATTCCATAGATTTCATCTATATCGACCCGCCCTACTTCACCGGAGCTGACTACAAGCAGTATATGGACAAGTGGGACAGCATGGATGAGTATCTTGCCATGCTGAAGGACCGCTTTGTTATCATGAAGGAGCTCCTCTCCCCCACCGGCTGCATCGCCGTCCACCTGGACTGGCACGCGGTGCACTATGTGAAGGTGGAGATGGACAGGATCTTTGGCTACAATCACTTTGTGAACGAGCTGATATGGAGCTATAAATCCGGCGGTGCCAGCACCAGAAGCTTCGCGAAAAAGCATGACAACATACTGGTCTATTCCAAGACCTCCAAATACAAATTCAATCCCCAGAAGGAAAAGTCATATAACAGAGGCGGTAAGCCCTACAGGTTCAAGGGCGTGGAGGAATTCAGCGACGAGCACGGCTGGTACACCATGGTGAACCACAAGGATGTCTTTACCATCGACATGGTGGGGAGGACCTCCGCTGAACGCACAGGCTATCCGACTCAGAAGCCGGAGAAGCTTATGGAGCTGCTGATAGCGGCCTACACGGACGAGGGAGACCTCTGCGCAGACTTTTTCGCAGGCAGCGGAAGCTTCGCAGTAGCCGCCGCTAAAAACAACAGACACTATATCTGCTGCGACAGTTCACCTGAAGCCCTGCAGGTACAGGTCGAAAGGCTGAACAAGATCTCATCACATTATGTTGTAAAGTAATTATGATCCATCGGCTGACGGACGAAGCAGCAAGTGCTTCGAAAGACCATGGGCTAGCGCTTAATTGAGCAGCGGCTGACTATGGAAGCCGATGCGAGATTAAAAAGCGAGGTCTTGAGAGGCACTTGCTGTTCGGAAGGAAGCCTCACCAAATAGATAAAAATTATAGAATATATATAGACCCAGGAGAAAAACATGTTAGACACCAGAAGATTTCAGGACTACAAAGAAAAGATCGTTAAGAACTGCTCGGAGATCATCGTAGGCAAGGAGAACGTAATAGAGTTGATCCTTGTCAGCTTCCTCTGCTCCGGCCACGTCCTCCTGGAGGACGTACCCGGTACAGGAAAAACCATGCTGCTCCGCTCCTTCGCAAGATCCATAGGCGGCGAATTCAAGCGTATCCAGTTCACACCGGACCTGCTGCCCTCCGACCTTACAGGCATCAACTTCTATAACCAGAAGAGCGGAGAATTCCAGTTCAGACCCGGTCCCCTTTTCTCCAATGTGGTACTGGCGGACGAGATAAACCGCGCCACTCCCAGGACCCAGAGCTCCCTTCTGGAAGCCATGGAGGAGCGCCAGATAACTGTGGACGGCGTCACCAGCCGGCTGGAGGAGCCCTTCATGGTAATGGCCACCCAGAACCCCATCGAATCCTACGGTACCTTCCCCCTGCCTGACGCCCAGATCGACCGCTTCTTCATGAAGCTTTCCATGGGCTACATGAGCAGAGAGGACGAGATGAGCGTTCTTGCAAGGGTCGTGGCCGCAGGCAATCCCGACAGACTGGAAAGAGTGGTATCAGACGAGGACACCTCCTATGTGCGCAGCGCCTGGGAGGAGGTCAAGGTGTCTGCTGACGTTCTGAATTATCTTATGGACATAATCGAGGGCACCAGAAAAGAGAGCCACTTCGTATCAGGCGTTTCCACAAGAGGCGCCCAGGCCCTCTACAGAGCCTGCCAGGCCTACGCAGCCATGCAGGGCAGAGATTATGTTATCCCTGAGGACATCAAATACCTTGCGCCCTATGTGCTGGCTCACAGGCTTGCGGGAAGCAGCAGCGGCAGCGGAGCCATGGATTTTCTCTCCAAGATCATCGAAAAGACAGAGGTACCCCTGGAGGCCGTATAACGTACAATGGGATATTTTCTTGCATTTTTCGTACTTGTAATAGCGGTCCTTCAGCGCTTTTCCAGGGACAGGGACCTTTCCCTGCTGGATATAGTACTGGAGTCCGACAAAAAGGTAGTGGAGCCCGGCGAGGAGTTCAATCTTCTCCTTTCCATCAGCAATCCGGGCTGGTTCATCTACCCCTATTTTTCCGTTGACCTTAATCTGCCTCCTGGCATAGAAGTGGCCGACGGAAGGAGGCGCTTCACCAGCTGGCTTCTGCCAAAGCAGCAGATCAATATGCAGATCCCCTGCGTCATAAACAAGAGGGGCCGCTATCTGGGTCAGCACATAAGCCTCTACGCGGGAGACTTCTTAGGCCTTGACAGCGTGGAAAACGAGTTTCCCCAGTACGTGGACATGGTCTGCCTGCCCAAGGCGGCGCAGCTCGAGACCCTGGCCAGACTTCCCGGTGGCCTTTACGGCGAGCTGTCGGTCAACAGGTTCATCTTCGAGGACCCCATCCTCAGCATAGGCTACCGTGACTACACCGGAAGAGAGCCCCAGAAGCAGATATCCTGGAGCCAGAGCGCCCGCATGGGAAGGCTCATGGTAAAGCAGTTCGATTACACCGAGGACGCATCCGTCCTCATAGCCGTTAACGCCCAGGCAAAGGCCAGCGACCAGAGCTACGAGGAGGCCTACAGCCTGGCAAGAGCCGTGTGCGAGAAGCTGGAGGACATGGGCATCATGTACTCCTTCTGCACCAACGCCATAACCGCGGGAGACATAAACTCCTGGAACTATCTGAGCAGCGGTCTTGGGACCCAGCACCTGATGCACATACTCGAAGGCCTGGGACGCTGCGGCTACCGCTTCGCCAGCACCCTGGAAAAGATGCTGGTCAAGACCCTCAGCAACAACACCAATACCTTCGCAATGATATTCATAAGCCCTGAGGAGGACGAGGCAAGACGCAGGGAGGCCGAGCAGATAGCAAGGCGCTTTGGCATCCGCTTTTTCAGCGCGACCGCAGTACCCTCAGACGGGCAGGAAGGAAAGGAGGCTGCAAAATGATAAGCATGCTTTTCCTTAAGGGCCTTTCCGACCTTGGCTTTATATATGCCATTTTCAGCTTTGTATTCTATATCCTGAAGATAAACAGGCTGACCTTCTTTGCAGGCTGGGCGCTGCAGGCCATAGCCTATTCCCTGAGCTTTCAGCTTAAGGACAAAGGCCTGCTGAGATACCTGCCCTTCGCCCTCAGTCTGCTGCCGCTTCTTGCAGACAGCAGCAGCATGAACCTGGTCTTCCTGCTTCCGGGCATGGTCTACGGCATCTATTATGCGAAGGACGGCGCCTACTATCTTGACAGAGAACATCAGGTGACCATTTTCTCCAGGTTCTGGGTCATCGCCGCTGCAGAGGGCTTCGGCCTGCTGGTCATGGGCGAGCTGGAGATTCTGGGCGAGTGGCTCATACCCCTGTCGCTGATAGTGGTAAGCGCACAGATCCTTCTGATGAGAGCCCTCAGGCACGATCCTGTCATCTACCTGTCACCGAAATACCAGCTCACAGACCTGGGTGTCATGGCTGCCATGGCCGCGGTCGTCAGCATCATAAGCTCGGATATCGTCAGAAAAAACGTTCTTGGAACCATCAAGTTCTTCTACTTTACAGTCGTGGTCCCCATCTTGATGGTCATCATCCGTATAGTCGCCCAGCTTATCGCCTGGGTGGTGGTACCCATCGGAAGGCTCATGAAGAACAACCAGATCGAGAATAGCATTCAGATCGGAGCCAGCGATGTTCAGGAGCTGATGCAAAGGGAGGGCGGCGAATACGACCCGGACATGGCCGAAAGGATAAGATACATCCTGATCGGTCTGGGGATACTCATAGCCGTCGGCATTATAATCGTCATATTCCAGGCCCTGTCTCCCAGCAGGACAGACAGGAGGAAGCCCTCCAAAACCACGATCTCAAGAAGCTTCAGCCAGAACCGCAGAAGCGGCGCTCCCGTTGAGGGTGAAAGCGAAGCCAGCGCCCAGGTGAGAGCCCGCTACAGAAGCTTTTTAAAGCTTTACTCAAAGATGCACCTACCATGGCGACGCGCCAGCACCAGCATGGATATTGAGGAGGCATCGCTCCGGCATTTTGACAATGAAGCATTAAAGCGCATGCGGGAGATCTATATAGCCGCCCGCTACAACAACAGCGCCACAGAAGCAGAAGCCGAGGAAGCCAGGACCCTGCTGAAGACCCTGAAGGACACAGCGGAATAGATGTTTCATCAGACGAAAAACAGCGAAGCAGTAAATGCTTCGCTGTTTATTTTGCTTAAGTAAGATCCTTTACTTCAGTGTGATCTCGGTCTGGACTGTGCCGCCCTTTTCGCTCCAGGCCTTAAGGCAGAGCTTGGTCCCGGCGGGAGCCTTGATCACCCACTCCATCTTCTTCTTAGCCTTGGCGCTGGCGCTGGTGCTTATGTTTCCGTAGAAGAACGCACCGGTCTGAGTGGCGCTGTAGCCCTGCAGATGTCCGATCTCCTCCTCGGCCTTGCCGCTCAGGAGCTCGATCCCCTCGCCCTCCAGGCATACCTTCACCTTCTTGGCCTTACCTATCTTCAGAGCCTCGCTGGAGATATTGGTGGGCAGATAGCCGGTATTGCCGATGATGGCGGAGAGCTTGTAAAGTCCCTTGCTGACCTTCTCTGCCTTGGCGCAGTCGATCACCAGATTTGGCATGGCGTTGGCATAGCGGATAAGGAAGCGTGTGGACTGCTCCATGACCTCCTTGAGGAACTTCTTCGGCGGATTCTGATGGGTGAACTTGTAGTTGAAGCCGCCCAGCTCCACCTTGCCGAAGGTGGGATGGTCATATTCCTTCCACTCCACATAATCTTCAGGAGCATTTTCCTTTACCCACTGCCTGCAGGCATTGAAGCGCTCGATGCTGGTGGCGAGGCTCTCCTTGGACCTCTCGTTGGCCACATAGGGCTTGCCTGCCCTCTTGGCCAGATCCCAGTACTCGATGGTATATGCGATTATGCCCTCGGACTGATAGCACCAGTCGTCAAAGGCGCCGGAATCGTAATTTGCGGGATCCTGTACGAACTCCTCGTAGATATTCAGGATCTCATAGCCCAGCTCCTCCACGCCCATCTCGGCTATGGTCTTCATGACCTTGATGTCGTCCTGGCAGGCCTGGGCAACGGGCTTGGTCCCCGGCGGATAGAGGAACATGCCGCCGCTGGTATGGTTGGTGGAAACGCCGCCGATATTGGGGTGAGCCAGTATCCAGTCTGCCAGAGCCTTTGTCTCCTCATTGGAGAGAGGATACTTGCCTGCGCCCGGCTGACGGTTTTCGGGGAACCAGCCATAGGGGAAGTTGCGGTTAAAGTCGAGAGCCCATTCCCTCTTCTTGGACTTCATGTTCTCGTCACCCTCGAACTCCTCCAGATAGCCCTCGGGGAAGATATCGTAGAACTCGCCTTCGCGGTCGCCCGGATCTCTGGGCTTCATAGCGCCTTCATTGTCCGGATCCTTCTTC
>JAEEPD010000070.1 GCA_016284575.1 Bacillota bacterium
AGATACCCTTCCACATGAAGTACATCGATACCACGCCGGGCCATGAGCTTAAGATCGACATACCCGCAGGGCTTCAGACCATAGACGCGAAAAACGTGGTGGAGTTCCTTCGCTTCAGAAAATCCAACTACAGCGGCTACAAGAGCTATTCCGAGGGCGACGTTCAGCGTTCCGCAGTCCAGAGAGAGTTTATCGTGAAGGTCATGCAGAAATGCCTCAAGGCCGGGAACATTCCCAAGATCGCCAAGGTGGTCCTGGACAACGTGGAATCGGACCTCAGCTGGGGCATAGCGGCCAAGGTGGCAACCAAGGCCGGCGGCATCAGCGCAGACAATATCGCGACCTTCATCATTCCCGGCGAGGGCCGCACCCGCACGGATCTCGACAGCCTTTCCTTCTACATGAGGGATGAAAAGGGCATAGAGGATCTGGTCAAGGCCATCTACCGCCTGCAGGATCCCGAAGAAGAAAGCAGCAGCCCCGCTGCAGTAACTCAGTAAATCACTCCCGCCTGCGCGGGAGCTTTTGGCGTATAATTCTATTCTATTTTTACCGATTCCTATGATCACCAAATCCAAGAAATCATTTTCCGCAGGCACTCTTTTTCTGCTGCTTGCAGTTTCATTAGCTCTGGCAATGCTGCCAAGGGCTGCTTTTGCTGCCTCCGCCTTCACTGATGTGAATGACGACTACTGGGGCCTGGAAAACATAGAAAAGGCCAGAGAGGCAGGAATTATAGAGGGCTACGAGCAGCCCGACGGCACCTGGCTCTTCAGGCCCGAAAACCATGTCACAAAGCAGGAGTGCATAACCATGCTCTACCGGAGCCTGAAGCTCCACCTCGGAGAGGATCAGAGCCTTGAGCTGCAGGAAAAGCACAAGGAGACCCTGGATGCTTCAAATATCGCTGACTGGGCCAGAGAATACGTTGCATATTTTCTGGAGCAGGGTTGGGCTGCAGCTTCTGATTTTGAAGAGAGCGCGGGAGAGCGCAGCGGCGGCTTCATGTACGCCAGAAGGGAGCTGATAGCCCGCTGGACCGCAGAAAGCATGGGCTACGATATTCCTGCGGTCTTCGAGCAGGTATATAAGGACCACCTGGAGATCTCTGCGGAAAACGCAGGCTATGTCCACGCCCTCTACAGAGAGGGCATCATGGAGGGCAGCAGCGGCGCTTTCCACCCCCAAAGCAATGTAAAGAGGGCCGAGATGGCGGCGGTCTGCACCCGCGTGCTGGGCCTTGAGGCAAGGGAAAAGCACAACCAGAAGGCTCTTATGTGGTACGGGACTCTTGATGCCGCTTCCGGCGATGCGGCGCAGTCCCACGGTGATTTTAAGCTGAAGCTTCAGACTGGGAGTAAAACCGTCAGTCTTCATATGAACAAGGACGCTGTCATCGTATGCGACGGCAAGGCAGTCAGCGCTGCCCAGCTCATGGAGCTGGAGGGAAAGACCGTCACCGTTTCCTGCTATGCAGGCGGCGAGAACAGCCTGTCCCTTCAGACCGCTCCGAGGGTGATGAGCGGCAATCTCGTTTCTGATCAGGAGCTTTCGGGCGGCTATCTCCTTACAATGCGCATGGAGGACGGCAGCCTGGTCAATTATATAACCAACAGCGATTCCAAGCTGCCACGCCGCATGGTGGCGGGCAGGGACTATGTCTATATCGCCGATGGTCTTACGATTCTTGAACTCCAGTAAAAGCGACGGACAGAGGTTTTTATGGAACTCGAACTTTTAAAAGAAAAGAAAGTGGCAGAGCTCAGGGAGATACTGGCTGCCCTTGGCGTGCCCGGCGGTGACAAGATGAAAAAGAAAGAGATCATCGAGCTGCTGACCAGGATGCACGAGGAGGCTGAGGCTGCAAGAGCCGCAGCGGAGGCCGAAAAAGCTGATGCCGCCGAGGCTGTACAGCCGGTGCCTGAAACCGAAAAAGCTGCTGAAGAAGCCCCAGAAAAGATCGAGGCTGCTGAAATCACGGCAGAAAAGCCGGTAGATGAAGTCTCTTCCGAGGAAAAGCCAAAAAAGCGCAGGGGAAGGCCATCAAAGGCAGAGCAGGCGGCAGAAAAGGCTGCTGAGGGTCAGAAAGAGGAGCCCTCTGAAACCATCGGGCTTAAGGCAGCGCAGGCCTTTGAATCGTCCGAAAATGTGGCGTCTGCGGCTGAAGAATCTGTAGCGCAGGACGAAAAACGCCCCTCAGAATCAGATTCGGCTTCTGAAGAACTTTCCGCTGAGCCCAAACCCACTTCTGAGGAAAGCCCCACTGAGGAGCCAAAGACAGCGGCAGCGGATGTCACCATAAAGGAAAAGCCCGCAAACGACAACAAATACGAGACCACCGGCATCCTGGAGCTGGCTCCCGAGGGCGGCTTCGGCTTCCTGCGCTTCGACAATTTCCTGAGCTCCGACGCAGACGTCTACGTCTCCAACCAGCAGATCAGGCGCTTCAATCTGAAGACCGGAGACGAGATCTACGGCGTGGTTCGTAAGCCCCAGCGGGATGAGCGCTTCGGCGCCCTGCTCTACGTCCACACAGTCAACGGCGACGACCCCGGCACAGCCATACGCCGGCGGGACTTCTCCGAGCTCACCCCTGTATTCCCAAACAAGCGGATCCGGCTGGAGGAGGGAAGCTCGACCCTTGCCATGAGGCTCACGGACCTGGTGGCCCCCATCGGCTTCGGCCAGAGAGGCCTTATAGTGGCGCCTCCTAAGGCGGGAAAGACCACACTGCTGAAGCAGATCGCAGC
>JAEEPD010000071.1 GCA_016284575.1 Bacillota bacterium
GTAGCTTCCTGCGCGCTTCCCCTTATCTGCTACGGCACCTGCTGCTACGCCACCTTAAGGTCCGGCGGCCGCACCTGGATAATGTTCGTCTTCGACAGCGGCTTTATCTGGGCAGTCTATGTGCCTGTGGCATGGTTCATAAGCCGTCATACAAATCTTGGCATAGTGCCGTTTTACGCGATCATAGAGGGCCTGGAGATCCTTAAGAGCAGTCTGGGCACCATAATGATAAGAAAGCGCATCTGGGTACGGAACCTGGTGCAGCAGCCTCAATAGACAGAATACAGGCCTTGGCGGGAGGGTAAACATGAAGTACTTTGAAGCAAAGGGAACAGATTACGAGCTGGGCTTTCAGGTAGGAGCCTTTTTCAAGGCTGAGCTTGAAAAAATGGCAGGCAGGGCTGAGACCCTGCTCAGGGAAAACGAAAAAACTGCAAAATATGTAAGTATGGCAAAGGAAAAGCTCTCGGCTGAATATCCCGCCATCCTGGACGAGGTATATGGAAGGGCTGACGGAGCCGGTGTCGACAGAGACGTTATGCTGCTCCTTCTTTCTCCTGACATAATGGAGCTGGAGGGGGGCTGCACCACCGTCATACTGAAAAAGCCTGACGGTAATTTCCTGTTTTCTCACAACGAGGATGACAAGGGCTACAGCGTGGAAAACACCGCGATCATAAAGTACACCAGGCCTGACGGCAGCTGGTTCGCAGGCTACACCTATGCCGGGAAGCTCCTCGGCAGCACCACGGGCTTCAACAGCTTCGGACTGGTGATGTCCAGCAATTCCATCTATCCCCAGAGCACGAACACCGGATTCCTGTCCAGATATCTGATGCAGAGGGATCTGATGAATGCAAAGGATGCAGGGGACATGCTGGCCAGGCTGGCACGCATGAAGGTGGTAAGGCCCTTCAGCATGAACGTTATCGACACGAAAAGCGGCTTCGCCTTCAACGCGGAAAAGGATCTGGAGAAGATTTATGTGACCCCCATCGGAGAGCGCTACGCCAGGGCAAATCACTTCAAGACCGGTCCCTATGCGCCTCTGCCCCACGGATTTCTCGGCAATTCCATCTTTAGAGACTGGAAGGCTTCCCAGGGACTCTTCCGTCTGGATGCGGAGAGCGCAGGCCTGAAGGATCTGCAGGATATTCTGGACTACGAGGGTCCGGATTATCATGAGACCATAAGGTACTCCACATATAAGTATGATCCCGCCACGACCAACGTCACCGTCTGCAATTTCAGCTTCGACCAGGCTGCAGGCACCGTAAACTACAGGGACTACCTGGGCCGCAGCGAAAGGACCTGGAAGCTCTCGGAGTTTTAGGACGTAAAGCTGCGGAGATGAGGGCTTTTCTGCAGGCAGTTATTATAAGAAACAGTCATAAAATCCACTTGAAAACACAAGAAAGCGCATGTTATAATACCATGTTCCTGTTGGGGAGTAACATGCGCTTTTGCGTAGCAAGTCAACAATCGCGGTCCTTCAGAGGGTCTGGCTTGTTTTAAATTGTGAGACTCAGGCACGGCGTTTGCTTGCCGAGGGTCTTTTTTTACGCCCCGGCCTATAGGAAGGCGGCAGCCCGGACCGGGCGGGCCGCAGTATCAAGGAGAAGAATATATGAGTGAAGAAATCAAAGCAGGCCGCTTTTATGACAAGGAGTGGGATCAGGTAATAAAGGACCTGAATACCACCGAGATAGGTCTGAAGGCTGTCGAAGCAGATGCAAGACTTGCAAGGAACGGCAAGAACAAGCTGAAGGAGCCTGAAAAGACTCCCTTGTGGAAGAAGTTCATCGACTCCCTGGCGGATCCCATGATAATCATGCTTATCGTGGCCGCTGCCATCCAGGCTGTGGTCACGGTGCTGGAAGCCCACGGAACCTTTAAGTTCAGCGATTTCGCTGACGTGCTGGTCATCCTGGTGGTGGTCATCATCAACACCGTCATGAGTCTGGTGCAGGAGAGCAAGGCGGAATCCGCCATGGACGCTCTGATGGAGATGACCGCAGCCACCTCAAAGGTAATGAGGGACGGCGTTCAGGTGGTCGTCAAGAGCGAGGACCTGGTGGTGGGTGACGTTGTCATCCTGGAGGCAGGAGACGCTGTTCCCGCAGACTGCAGAATAATAGAGGGCCACAGCCTGAAGGCTGAGGAATCCGCCCTGACAGGCGAATCCGTGCCCGTAAGCAAGATAATCGACGTGCTCATGTGCCACGAGTCGGCGGAGATCCCCCTTGGAGACCGCAAGAACATGCTCTACAGCGGCTCCACAGTGGTCTACGGCCGCGGCAGAGCGGTGATAACCGCCACCGGCATGGATACCGAGATGGGCAAGATAGCCGATGCCCTGTCCGAGGCTGAAAAGGAGCAGACTCCTCTCCAGAAGAAGATGGCAGAGCTCTCCAAGTTCCTCACAAAGCTTGTACTTGGCATCTGCGTACTGGTATTCGCAGTGGGCCTCATAGAGTCCCTGGTATTCTCCGGAGAACCCTTCTCCTGGGGCCTTCTGGGCAATTCCGCTCTTAATACCTTCATCGCAGCCATCGCGCTGGCAGTTGCTGCCATCCCCGAGGGCCTGCCCGCAGTAGTCACCATAATCCTGTCCATAGGCGTCACCGCCATGAGCAAGCGTCAGGCTCTGATCCGCAAGCTCACTGCCGTTGAGACCCTGGGCTGCACCCAGATCATCTGCACCGATAAGACCGGTACTCTGACTCAGAACAAGATGACCGTGGTGGATTTCTATGGCACCGACGAGAAGCTGCTGGCAACAGCCATGGCTCTCTGCTCCGACGCAGTGATACGCCCGGGCGAGACCGAATCCGTAGGAGAGCCCACCGAGGCAGCTCTTGTAAATTACGCCAACAAGCTTGGCATGCCCAAGTACGATCTGGAGACCGAGCGCCCGAGAATGGGTGAGGCTCCCTTCGACTCCCAGAGAAAGATGATGTCCACCATCCACAAGGACGGGGACCACTTCATACAGTTCACCAAGGGCGCGCCGGATGTGCTGCTGTCCCGCTGCACCGGTTATCTGAAGGATGGCGAGGCCGTTCCCATGACCTCCCAGCTTAAGGATGCCGCTCTTGACGCAAACAAGGCCTTCGCAGACAGGGCTCTTCGCGTGCTCTGCGCAGCATACAGGATCTGGGACACCATGCCCGAAAGCCTTGAGGCAGACGATCTTGAGCACGATATGGTATTCATCGGCCTCACCGGCATGATCGATCCCTGCAGACCCGAGGTCTACGCAGCCATCGAGGAGTGCCGTCTGGCAGGCATCAGGCCCATAATGATCACCGGAGACCACAAGGATACCGCAGTGGCCATCGGAAAAGATCTTGGCATAATCAACGAAGCATCAGAGGCAGTTGTAGGCGCTGAGCTGGATAAGTACAGCGACGAGGAGCTGCTGGAGTTCGTTCCCAAGTACTCCGTATACGCAAGAGTTCAGCCTGAACACAAGACCCGCATCGTAAAGGCCTGGAGGACCCTGGGCTATGTCACCGCCATGACAGGCGACGGCGTAAACGACGCTCCTTCCATCAAGGCCGCCGACATCGGCGTAGGCATGGGCATCACCGGCACCGACGTTACCAAGGGCGCTGCCGATATGGTCCTTGCGGACGATAACTTTGCCACCATCGTCAATGCGGTGGAGGAGGGCAGAAAGATCTATGACAACGTGCTGAAGGTGCTGCAGTTCCAGCTGTCCACCAACATGGCAGAGGTCATAATCATGTTCCTTGCCTCACTGCTGAACTTCACCATACTCAGCCCTGTACACCTGCTGTGGATCAACATGGTGACCGACTCCCTGCCGGGCCTGGCCCTTGGCATGGAAAAGGCTGAGGGAGACCTTATGACAAGAAAGCCCAGAAACTCCTCCGACGGCATCTTCGCCGGCGGCGCGGGCTTCGACATGGTATGGCAGGGCGTGTTCCTTGCCATAATCGAGCTGGCCTCCTACTTCATCGGCTACCATCTTGAGTTTGGCAGCCTTGAGGGCGTTTTCGGTGGCAACGTCTGCGTCAACGCAATGGCCATGGCCTTCCTGACCGTGAACTTCGCCGAGATGTTCTGCGCCATCAACATGAGATCCCG